>DAHVNW010000022.1 GCA_027319095.1 bacterium
CCTTTTTTATTATTTAAAAATTTGAAAAATTAGTTTCGAAAAATTAAAAATTATGCATCGGATTAATTATCTTCTTTAATATAGCGCACGCTCTTTTCACTTAATATTAATAAATTTAAACCTTGCCGAAATATGGGTAAAAGACTTAACTGCGGCATAAAAATGCGTTAAAAAATACTTGATTTTTTAAATAGCAGCCTGGCATTAACTGGTGCCCCCGACCGGAATCGAACCGATGGCACAAGGTTTAGGAAACCTCTGCTCTATCCTTCTGAGCTACGGGGGCGTATATACCAGCGAACGATTGAAATTATTATATTATATATTATTTAGCCGTTCAAAACAATAAGAAAACATATGCCCGAAACATGCCGTCCTATTAATTAAAAATTATTAATTGCTTAATTAATTATTATTGTTTTTAAGCAAATTTTATATTAATATTAAATATAAATAATATAAATTAATCCTAATCTAAAAATTATGCGGTTGATTTAAGGATTTGTACTTTATGAAAGGAATTATACTTGCCGGCGGCAGCGGAACAAGGCTTTATCCTGTAACTGTAAGCGTTTGCAAGCAGTTGCTTCCCGTTTACGACAAGCCTATGATATATTATCCCTTGTCGTCCTTAATGCTTTCCGGAATAAACGAAATTTTAATAATATCTACGCCTTCGGATATAGGTCGTTTTGAAGCTATTTTCGGCGATGGAAGCGGACTCGGTTTAAATATTGCTTATAAGGAACAACCTTTTCCGGGAGGTCTTGCGGAAGCTTTTATATTAGGAGAGTATTTTATAGACGGGGAGGACGTGTGCCTTGTTTTGGGCGATAACATATTTTACGGACATGCTCTACCCGAAATATTTAGCAGGGGCAGGCAGATTTTGGACGCAAAAAAGGGCGGCGTTATTTTTTCTTATTACGTAGAAGACCCTAAAAGGTACGGAGTAGTTAATATGGATAAATCCGGCAATATATTATCCATAGAAGAAAAACCGGAAGACCCTAAATCTAATTATGCCGTTACCGGAATATACTATTACGACGGCGAAGTCGTGAATATCGCAAAAAACCTGACTCCGTCAAAAAGAGGAGAACTTGAAATAACGGATGTCAATAACGTTTATCTTAAAAAGGGCAAGTTGTCGGTCATTTCGCTCGGCAGGGGACATGCATGGCTCGATACAGGCACTCCGGAAAGTTTGCTCGACGCTTCAAAATTTATAGAAATGATAGAAAAAAGACAGGGATTAAAAATTGGGTGTATCGAGGAAATTGCATACAGGATGGGTTATATTAAGCTTGAACGTTTAAAATATTTCGCCGATAAATATTCTAAAAGTTCTTATGGAAATTATTTAATGAAAATAGTTGCGGGAAATATCGAACCTTAATCATTAATTTTAATTAGGATATTAAAAATATGCTTCCGCCTAATCAATCGGAGGTTGACGATTTAATCAGGCTAGATTTGGGGTATATACCCGATATAGACATTAATGATTTTAAATTGGAAATCTCCGGCGATGTAAAAAATAAATTAGATTTAACTTATGAGGAATTTTTAGCGTTGGGTTTAGGGACGGTTACAGATAATTTTCACTGCGTTACCGGATGGTCTAAACTCAATGCGAAATGGGAAGGCGTGCTTGCTTCTAAAATTATAGAAAAGGCAATGCCGGCCAAAAACGCTAAATTCGTTTTAATTTACTCATACGACGGATATTCGACCAATACTAAGCTTGAGGATTTTAGCGCAAAAAATTCTATTTTTGCAATTAAATATATGGATAATATTTTAAAAAAAGAAAACGGCTATCCGGTCAGGCTGGTAATATCGTCCAAATATGCTTATAAGAGCGCAAAATGGGTTAGGAAGATTATTTTTTTAAGCAGGGAAGAACTTGGTTACTGGGAACAAAGAGGCTATTCTAACAGCGCGGATCCTTTTAAAGAAGAAAGATATTCTTGATATCGATAAAATTTATTTATTTTGAATCTTTCTATTTAGAAATACCGCAAAACTTTGATATTTATATATAATATTATATAGTACGCTATTATATTTATATTATATTTTTATCCGCATAGGTTTAAAAATGTTTAACGTATTTTTAAATTTTTTTCGCAAGCTAAATATATTAACGTCTAAGCACAGGTCCGATATTTTAAGGATTTTTATTATCCTTGCCGTAATTCTTTTAACTTTTTCTTATTTATTCAGCCGTTACGAAAAAGTGTCGTTTTTTAAGGCTTTTTACTGGGCGGTAACTACTGCTACGACGGTGGGTTACGGCGACGTTACCCCGGTTAACGATACAGGCAGGGTAATAGCTATGGGGCTTATGATTTTAGGCGTCGGTATGTTAGGTCTGTTTTTAGCGACGATATCGTCAATTATGTTTGAATTTAGAATAGGGAGGATATTTGGAACTATGGAGAGCCATCTTTTTAGAGATCATATAGTAATTCTTGGATACAGCAGTTTAATAAAATCGTCTTTAAGGGATATTTTGGATGGAGTAAAAGAAAACGTTACTCTTATAGCCGATATAGAAAAAGCTCCGGAAGACAATAAAAGGTTAGTTTTTATAAAAGGAAACATTACCGATGAAAAAATAATTAAAAAGGCTCACATAGATAAGGCAAAGCTTTGCATTATTTCGGACGAAGACGACTCAAACACTTTAATAGCGGGCATTAACGTCCGGACCAATTATCAAAACGCATATGTAATAGCGTTCATATTTAAAAAAGAAGGCAAAAAGGCATTAAAAGAAATAGGCGTTAACGAAGTATTTTCATCCGGTTCTTTTTCAAGCAGGGTGCTCGTTAAGTCGATAGAATTCAAAGGCGTGTCCAAATTTTTCAATCAGCTCTTAGACGAAAATTTTAAAGAAGGTTTTATAGAAAGAGATGCTGCTGAAAATATGGACGGCAAAGCATTTTTTGACATTATAAAATATTTTAAGGAAAAAACCGACGAAATTGCCGTCGGCATAAAAAGGGAGGCAGAAATATTTGTCAATCCGGATAAGTCTTTTACGGTTAAACGCGGCGATAGAATTATTTTGATAGGAAAAAATAAATAAATTAAATGTCCGCAATGTATTGAAATGTTATTGCGCTATTGTTGCAATATTTTGTGCAGGGCAGCCCGCTATTGAGCAGTCCGCCATTTGCAATAAAAATTATATAAATGTATAATAAACATGAAAATTTCTAAATTCCTACGATTCAATAACCCAAAGGCTGTTCGCGTTATGCGCCCATAGCTCAGCTGGATAGAGCGTCAGACTACGAATCTGCAGGCCGGGTGTTCGAATCACCCTGGGCGCACCACTTAAAACCGAGGTATTTAAGCCATTACGATAATTTTCCTCTTGAAGCCGATATGAAACGCAGGTATGAATTAAAATATAAAATTATGCATAAAAATGAGTCAAAATGCAAAAATTTTCCTACTTATTTATATTTACTATTAACAAGACGAGATTGAATGGTTGCAAAGCTGGATTAGCAATAACAATATTTCAGGGGGCGGAAAGGGCGGAAAGTAAAAGCATTAAAGCGCCCAATAAAATAATAATAGAAGCCTGATAAACTCTTAGCGTTCTCGCCTTTGAGTTTTTAGAAACAAAAGCGCCGGTTTTAGAGCCTGCCAAAGCACCGGCTCCCAAAGGAATAATGTAAAAGACCAAATTTAAAGGGTTTTTAATATAGTAAAAGTGGATTAGCCCGCCGATAAAAGAAATTATTGCCATAACGGATATTACAGTGGAAAAAGCAATTCTTGGGGGTATTTGTTCAACTGCCGTTAAAAATGTTCCTGTTACCCCTCCGATACCTATTCCTATAAATCCTGAAATAAAACCTGCGATAAGTGAGAAAACATTAATCGACAATGGGCTTTTTATTTCGTAATCGTGAACCGTTCCGTTTTTTTCGACGACAGTCTTTTTTATAGAATTTTTTTTAGTTAAAATCTTGTCGTTATCGTTAGTACATGATATAAAATTTTTACTTTTAACGTTTACAGCCGTTTGTTTTTTTGTTGCCGCGAGCGAAAAGATTCCGATTCCAATTATAATAAACGAGAATAACCATTTAAATTGATTTGCCGATACATAGCGGCCTAAGACCGAGCCTGCGATTATACCGAGACCCGCGGGAACTAAAATCATCAAATAGAGTTCAGAGTCGATAGTTTTGTCTTTATAAAAAATATACGATCCGCCGGCTGTGCTTATCATAATCGTAAACAAGGACAGTCCGCTCGATTCTAAAGGCGAAAGATGCATGTAAAAAATAAAAAAAGGGATAAGAAATATGCCTCCGCCGATGCCTATCGCATTGCCGATAATTCCAATAACAAAGGCGGTTATCAAAAGAATTGTAAATATGATAAATAAGTTCATTGCATTAAATTGCAAGCCTGGATTAGTTAACGCCGCCGCCGGCTCTAAAATCTTTTGCCGTTCGTATTATAACATTTTTATAAAAAGTATCGGGTAAAAATTCTTGTTTGCCTTAAGGTGTCGAAAATCAAGGATAAATCGCGATCGCAGATGACTTTCTTAATAAAAATACCGCATAACGATATGTTTATTTCTTTTTTTTGGCGGATATTGATATAATATAATATAAAATTCAATTAAATTAAAATAAAATAATTCTAACCGCCTTTTAACCGCCGCCTGAGAGAAGCTGCTGCCAGAAATGGCGGGCGGAGGAGCGGGGGTAGTTTAGTATTGCGGAGATATTAAAAAATGAAGAAGCTTTCAATTTTTTTATCTATCTTATTGTTTTCCGGTTTTGTTTTAACCGGGTGCGCCATCATGCGCAATATTCAGGGCAGGCCCATTACGTCGTCCAACGTGGGTAAAATAATCAACGGAACGACTACGGAGTCCCAAATAGTTTCAATATTCGGCCCTCCGCATTCAACAGAAAAAAACCCTTTGATGCCCGGGATAGTAACTTATAAATACAGATTCAAATACAAAAAATTTTTACATCTCGGCGATGAAGTATTTACGGCATCGAAAAGAACATATAAAGAAAAACTGGATGTCGTTATGAAAAACGGCATAGTAATAAGCCATAGTTTTACTACTACCGGAAATATTTCGTTAAGAAAGATATTAAAAAATAAAAAAACCGTTAACTAAAATTTAAATAAATCCGTTTTAAATAGGATTTTTCACGATTTTAAATCTAACCGATACAATACATTGAAACATTGAAAAAAAATTATGGAAATTAAGTTTGCCAAGCTTCAGGGCGCCGGAAACGATTATCTTTATATTGACGCAATAAACGATGTCCCGTCCTGCATGGCCGGCGATACCGATTTTTACAAAAAGCTTTCCGTTAAAATAAGCGACAGGCATTTCGGCGTCGGTTCGGACGGGATTATAATTATACTGCCCCCCTCTGACTCCGGAAAGCAGGAAACATCGACGCAATCTGCCGGTTTGCCGGTTTCGGCAGATTTCCGCATGCGCATGTTTAACGCCGACGGTTCGGAAGGCGAGATGTGCGGAAACGGTATAAGATGTTTTGCCAAGTATGTTTACGATAAACATCTTACCGATAAAAACGTTATAAACATAGAAACTCTTGCAGGCGTTAGAACCGTGGAGGTATTTTTATCTCCTGGAACCGGAAAGGTTAAGGAAGCGAAAGTATTTATGGGGCTGCCGCAGTTTGAAACCGACAAGATACCGGCAAATTTCAATAAACCGGAAATAATAAACGAAAAATTAAATATAAAAGGCAAAGAGTTCGTCGTATCCTGCGTTTCGATGGGAAACCCGCACTGCGTAACTTTTGTCGAAGACGTAAAAAATTTAGACGTTCCATACTATGGAAACATAATAGAAAATAGCGGAATGTTTCCGAAAAGAATTAATGTAGAGTTTGTGCAAAAGCTCGGCGGTTCCGATGTTCTCGTAAGGACATGGGAAAGGGGTTCCGGCGAAACGTTAGCTTGCGGGACAGGGGCTTGCGCAGTATATTCGGTTATGAAGAAAACCGGCAGAATAGACGGGAATGAAAACAGCGTTAACGTAAATTTATACGGAGGCGGCCTTAAAATTTCCGGGGATTTAAGCGGCGGCATTTATATGATTGGTCCTGCCGAAGAGGTTTTTTCAGGACATTTTAATTTTTTTCGCCGATAAGGAAGCATAAGCGTCGGATAATAATCCGGCGTACAATGCATAAGTATAATGCATAAGTATAATGTATAATAAAACCAGGAGCGGTACCCGATAAAAATCGTTTACCCGATAAAATAAAATATGCGTTTTCCTGCAGCGTGCCTATTTTTTTTGCTTTGGTTGATTTTTTGTCTGCCCTCCTCGTATTCTTTTTCAAATATTCCGGTAAATTTTTTTGCCAGCGGTAATTATCCTCATTTAAACTACCGGAACGAAACCGTTTTTAAAAGAGCTTTCGAAAATTACCTGCGCGGAAAATATAAAAAAGCGGCGGGTCAATTCTGGCTTTATACGTTAAGCGGAAAAATATTAAAGAATTACGCTTTGTATTACGAAGGGTTATCTTTATTTAAAATAAAAGAATACCATAAGGCGAATTACGTTTTTATCCTGCTGACGAAATCATTTCCGAATTTTATTTTTTATAAAAATGCTGTTTTTTATCTTGCCCTGTCCGAAAGCCGAAACGGGTATTATTCGTCTGAAATTTCAGATTTTAAATATATAATAAAGCATTCTAAAAAATCGGCCGTCCGTTCTTATGCCATGTTTAAAATATATAAAGCGGATTTAAGATTAAAAAATCATGCTTCGGCAAATAATTATTTGTTGAGGATTTACTTAAATTATCCTTATTTTTCAAAAATTCATAAAATTAAATTTAACGAAAAAGACATGAGCGAACCAGAAAAAATTAAGCGGGGAATGGATTTATATTACGATTCGTATTACGCCGAATCGCTCGGGCTTTTAAAAAATATTGCAAGAAAAAACGCAGTAGCAGAATTTATAATTTTAAAAGACTTAATGAAGATTAAAAGCCCCGCGTTCATTGAAAAAGCCGATAAATGTTTAACAGGCGGCGGAGAATGCGGAGGGGTTAAAAAACTGAAAATTTTAACCCTTAAGGCCCGTTATTATTACACTTTAGATAAAAGGCGGCAAACCTTATCCGTTTTAAATTTTATAGCCGTAAAATACGGATTTTTGGACGGACGGCTTAATAAAATTTACCGCGCTTTGGTTTGGAGAGGCGTTTTAAACGACTTGAAAAATGAAAAAATGTTTAATGCCGCAAAGAGATTGAAATCTTTTTTTATTATAGACGACGGAGTAAATGGCGAAACGGCAAAATTTCTTTTTTGGTATGGAGTCGTATTAGAAAAACTCGGCTATAAAAACAGGGCATCTTTTTATTTTAATATATTAAAGACGTCTAAAGTCTTGAGATATTCTTATTACGGGATTATGTCGGGAATCGAGATGAATAAAATTAGCGGGGTAAACAATTTTAAGGGCGGCAGCAAAACGGAAGAGCTCAATAAACTCGAAATAGCCGTTTATAACGAAGGATATTTAAACTCCGGCAGCGGTTTTAAAGAGATGCTGAAAAAAAACCGTTCGTTAAAATTAAATTTTAAAAGATTAAAAGCTTTATTGAATTTAAAACTGTATTATCTTTCCGATATAGAAATAAACAGGCTGATTCCACTTATTCGCAATAAAAAAACTGCCGCTTTTTTGGCATATATGCTTTACAGGAATAAAAACTACGGAGCGGCGATAAATTTTATTTCTAATTTTATTCATAGCTATAAGTTCAGGTTTTTAATTTTAAACGCAGGGTTTTTAAAGATTCTTTATCCCAGGCCTTATTTCGGTTATGTTAAAAAATACGCATATCGTTACGGCACCCCCGTAAATTTAATATACGGCGTTATGAGGCAGGAAAGTCTTTATAATCCGGTTTGCTATTCGAGCGCAAGCGCGATAGGGCTTATGCAGATAATACCTTCCACCGGTTATTATATCGCAAGGCGGACTGGATGTTATAGCTTCAATCCGTCCATGTTGTACAGGAAGAATATAAATATAAGTTTCGGCTCGTATTATTTAAAAACGCTTCTAAACATGTTTAACGGCAGAAAATATCTTGCCATAGCTTCTTACAATGCAGGTCCTGAAGCCGTCGCTTATTGGAAAAACTTTCTTTTAAAAGATTATGCGATGCCGCTTTTTATTGAACTTATACCGTTCAATCAGACAAGAAATTACGTAAAAAGGGTTTTGGCAAATTATTACGTTTATAATGCGCTTTATTAGGTATCCGGATACAATCCGGTTATCTTTCGAATTTGCCGATAGAAACGGTATTTCCCTCCCTTTATGGGAGCGGCTGGCGTAGCGTAAGCGGTGACGATTCCCTTTATGCAGGAAGCGAAGTACTGCATATCTTTGTTTGAAGCTTTAAAACATTGTTTTTAGCAAACGAAGATGTCCATCAACTGAAACAAAGAGGTGATGTAATGAAAGAAGACCCTTCCGCCGAAAAAAGAATAGGCGAATTAACGGACGCGGTAAACTATCACAACTACCGTTATTATATGCTGGAAGATCCAGTTATTTCCGATTTCGAATTCGATAAATTAGTCAGGGAATTAAACGTTCTCGAAAATGCTTATCCGCAATACGTCAGGGAAGATTCTCCTTCCAAAAGGGTAGGCGGAGCCGTAAGCGAAAAATTCGGACAGGTGAAGCACGGCATTCCTATGTTGTCGTTAGACAACGCATATTCAAAAGAGGAGGTAATAGAGTTCGACGAAAGAATAAAAAGGTTTTTGGGAATAGGAACAAACGAAGAAATAGAATATGATTGCGAACTTAAATTTGACGGACTTGCGGTGGAACTTGCGTATACAAAAAGCGTTTTCGTCAAAGGTTCGACGAGGGGGGACGGAACGGTTGGAGAAGACGTTACGGGAAATTTAAGGACTATAAATACGGTTCCCTTAAAACTTTTGGAGCATATCGAATATATCGAAGTGCGCGGAGAAGTTTTGATGGATAAGGAAAGTTTTAAAAAACTTAATGCCGAAAGGCTTAAAGAAGGATTAAGTCTTTTTGCCAACCCGAGAAACGCCGCATCGGGCAGCATAAGGCAGCTCGACCCCGAAATCACCCGTAACCGCCGGCTTGTTATGTTTGCTTACGGAATAGGCGATTATTCGAAAGAAATCAAGTTTAAAACTCAGCTGGAAATGATGGATTTTTTAAAATCTGCGGGAATTAATATAAATAAAAATATTTCTGTCGTCAAGGGCATATCCGGCGCGATAGATTTTTTTGACGCCATATCGAAAAAACGCGAGTCTTTGCCCTTCGAAATCGACGGCATAGTTATAAAGGTTAACGATTTGTCCCTTCAGGAACGCCTCGGCGAAATTTCGAAAAGCCCAAGATGGGCTATAGCGTATAAGTTTTCCGCAAAACAGGAGGTATCGGTTATATCCGGCATAGAAGTTTCGGTCGGCAGAACCGGAATATTAACCCCCGTAGCTCTTTTAAATCCCGTTAATATCGGCGGCGTCGTCGTAAAAAGAGCGACGCTTCATAACCAGGACGAAATAGATAAGAAAAATATAAACGCAGGCGACAGAGTGCTGGTAGAAAGGTCCGGCGACGTTATTCCAGAGGTAGTCAAGGTGGTTTCCAAGGGGGAAAAGCGTGGATCTTTTAAACTGCCTGACCTTTGTCCGTGCTGCGGTTCTCCCGTCGTAATTGACGGCGCTGCGCACAGATGCATGAACGAATTAGCATGTCCGTGTCAAATCAAAGGAGCTATAGTTCATTTTGTATCTAAAAGGGCAATGGACATAGAAGGGCTCGGCGAAAAAATAGTCGATAAATTAGTCGAAAATGGATTAATAAAAAACGTGGCGGATATTTATTATTTAAGGCGCGGTGACTTAAGCGGATTGGAAGGTTTTGGGGAAAAATCAGAAGAAAATCTTTTTAAATCTATTGAAAAATCTAAAAATATATCATATGATAGATTTATCTACGCTCTTGGCATAAGACACGTCGGCGAGCATATAGCCGGTCTGTTGATAAAATATTTCGGAGACATAAACGGCATAAAAAATGCATCTATAGACGGGTTTTCTTCCAGGTTCGGCATCGGAGAAGAGATAGGAAAATCTATATATAATTTTTTCAGGCTCGAATCTAATATTGCCGTTATTAACAGGCTTTTTAAAGCCGGCGTTTTCCCTTATATCGTTAGCGTTTCAAAATTTGTAAAGAATAGCGGAGTTGCCGGGAAAAGTTTTATTTTTACAGGCGGATTAGAGGAGTTTACGAGGGACGAAGCGGAAAATATCGTAAAAGAAATGGGCGGCATTGTTGAAAAAACCGTTAAAAAGAAATTAGATTACGTGGTTGCCGGTAAGGAACCCGGCTCCAAATGCGAAAAAGCCCTTAAACTTAAACTTAACATAATCGACGAAGCAGAATTTAAAAAATTGATAAATAATATAATATAAAATAATATAATATAAGAAATAATCAAATAAGTTAAAAACAATAGGTGCTTTTTTTATGTTTAATCGCCGCATTTTAAGGATTTTATTTTTAAGGGTTTTATTCGTATTGCTTATCTCGTTTTTATTCGTTTCCGGCATGTTTTCGCCGGCATACGCTTTATTGGCCCCAAGGCTTACCAGAAATATTCCGGTTGGCAATTTTCCTTTCGGCGTGGCTTTTTCGCCGAACGGGAATTATGCTTTGGTTTCTAATTCCGGTAACGATACGGTATCTGTAATCAGTATGGCCACTAAAGGGACGGTAGCGTCTATCAAGGTCGGTTCTCATCCGACCGGAGTTGCCGTCGCGCCGTCTTTGACTTTTGCCTACGTATGCAATACCGCTTCCGGGAACGTCAGCCTTTTAAATATGTCGACGCTTACCAAGGCGCTTAATATTAATACCGGCGGCAGTCCGGTAAGCCTCGTTTTTACGCCAGACTCAAGATACGCATTTGTCGCGAATATTCAAGATAACGAAGTCGATGTTATCAATACGCTTCAAAATGCGGTAGTTAAAAGAATAAAGGTGGGGAAAAAACCTGAAGGCATCGCAATATCTCCAAACGGCAAGATAGTTATTGTAGCCAATGCAGGGGGGTCCTCGGTTTCTATAATTAACGTTTCTGCTATGTCGGTTATAAGAAATATACGTACCGGAAAAAATCCTACCTCCGTCGTTTTCTCCCCCCCCGGTTCTCCCGTTAAATATTTTTACGTCGCTTCCGGCAAGAAAAACGAGATTTATGTCTATAACGAAAGAAATTTTGCTTTAGCAAATAAATTTAAAACCTTGGCCGACCCGTCTTCTTTAGGATTGACTCCCGACGGAATGATGCTTTTTGTGGTTAATTTTCAAAATATGGCCGCAGAGGTTTTTAATGCGGCGCATTTTAACCGTATAAAAACTATAAATTTGCCCTCCGGCCCTATGAGCGTTTCGGTATCTCCAAACGGAAGCGTGGCTCTCGTAACCGTAACTTCGGCATCGAGCGCTGCTTTTATAAGGATTAAAAGAACCCATACGCATTATGCCTCGATATCGCCGGTTTCTCCGGTAACAGTAGGAACGTCCGCGCAGCCTTCTTCGGCGGTTCCACCTTCGGCAACAGCGGTTGCTTCCCCGGTCGAAGTCAAAGCACATCCGGCAGCGTCAACCGTAACGCCTTATGCCCCAGCTGTTTCTAACTATATTCCGCAGCCTTTTGGAAAAATAGCGACAGTCTATACGGGCAAAGGTCCCACTGCCGAAGCGATTACGCCGGACGGAAAGTATCTCTACGTTATAAATACCCAGGGGGCGACGTTAAGCGTTATAGACGTAGCTAAAGATAAGGTAGTTAAGGCGATAAAGGTCGGAGGCTATCCTTCCGCCGTTAAAGTTTCCCCCGACGGACATTACTGTTTCGTAGTTAACTCCGGCACCAATACGATTACTATAATTTCTACGGGCAATTACTATTGATAAGAAGGAACCTTTTTATTTTTTTTAAAGCAGTACCGTTTATTTTATTTATACTTTTTACGCAGAAAAGATATGTAATTTTCGGGAAGAGGCGCACTTTAAGCGAAAAATACCACTTAAAGTCCGCAAAGCGTTTAACCCGTTTAATTGCCGAACTTGGACCTACATTCGTAAAATTGGCCCAGGTTATTTCCACGAGGGCCGATTTTCTGCCGGCTGCTTATTTAGACGCTCTTTCTACTTTGCAGGATGAAGTCCCCCCCGTTTTATTTTCCAAAATTAAGCCCATTATAGAAAAAGACTTAGGTAAAAGCATAAAAGATACCTTCGACGAATTTAACGAGGAACCGTTAGCCGCAGCTTCCGTGGCCCAGGTTTACAAAGCCGTTTATAAGGGCAGGGACGTTATAGTTAAGGTTATCCGTCCGGATATAGAAAAAAACGTTTCCATAGACATAATAACCTTAAGGCAGGTTTTAAATTTATTGCAAATCTTCTTACCGCAGAATAAATCAATCCGTTCTATTTCCATCGTTTTAAAAGAATTTGCCGTTACGATTTACGAGGAAATGGATTTAATTCACGAAACCGAAAATATAAAAGAATTTAGAAAAATAGCCGAACAGCTGGATTTTATCGTAATTCCCATAATCTATTCGGAATTAACCTCAAAAAATATCCTGGTTATGGATTTTTATAAAGGGGTTAAGATTACGCATTTTAACGAAATAAAGAAAATGGGGTTCGAGCCAAAAAAAATCATCGATAAGCTTATAGAATTTTATTTATACCAGTCGCTGGTTGTGGGCATAGTTCACGCCGACCCGCATCCGGGAAATATTCTCGTAAACGCCCGGGGCAAAATTATAATGCTGGATTTCGGGCTCGTAATTCATATATCCGAAGAAACTAAGCGGAACCTTATTAAAGCGGTGCTTGCAGGCATAAAGGAAGACATTCCGGGAATAATAGACGCTTATTATGCCCTTGGGATAATAAATAAAGAGGTTTCGAGGCAATTATTGGAAAATATGGCCGCAAAATTATATAAGGTTTTAACTCAAAATGATATTTCGAATAAAAAAATTCAGGAAATAATTACCGAGGTTATGAAAAGCTTTTATGCTTTTCCGTTTGAATTGCCGCAAAATCTCGTATATATATTCAAGACGGCCGCCCTGCTCGAAGGCATAGGAACGGCGTATAATCCTTCCTATAATCTTGTAAAAGATATTGTCCCGGTCGCTAAAAAATATATAAAGCAAACCGAACTGGGAAAATCCTTAAATCCGTTAAATTACGTAAAAAACCTGTTCGGACAGATAAAAGAGTTTGTAAACGACACCCGTAGGCTTATGCACGCGGCATATTCCGAAGATTTCCGGGTAAAAATCCATCCTATTAATATTTCTGGACTGGAAAATTTTTTAATACATGTAATAAAAAGGCTTATTGCTTCGGTTATAGGAGGTTTTATCGGCATAATATCCGCGCTCGTATTTATAGAATACAAAAACGTCTATCTTTTAATAACGGGACTTCTCATTTCCGCGTTCACCGTATTTTTATCCGTAGCGTTCCCTATAAAAACCACTTACGGGTATTCCACGCTGCTTGACGTTTTCAGGCGGAGGAAAGACGGTTAGCTGATAAATTATAAAAAAATACGAATATAAAAATTAATGAAATTTTTGTTTTATTATTGTAATATTATATATGATGCCATTACGTTATTATGAAAAAAAACGATACGAAACCACATAGAAATATAGGCGCAGTTATTCTTGCAGGCGGACTCGGGACAAGGATGCAATCCGAAATCCCTAAAGCGCTTGCCGGTTTGCTCGAAAACCCGCTTATATTTTATCCGTTTATGTCTGTTACCGGCGCAAGAAAAGAATTTAATGGCCGTGCCGGCTTATGTCCGTACAGGGTTTTTTTGAATAAGATAATAACCGTAATAGGATACCATGGCGAACTTGTAAAAAAATATATTTTAAACGAAGAAAGATTTAAGAAAAAAGGTTTTTCCCTGGAATTTGCGGTTCAAGAAAAATACCTCGGTACGGGCGATGCTGTTAAAAAGGCCGTTAGTTTGTTTTCGGAAAAAAAATCAAGAAGAGATACCAAAGGTGCTTCGGCGGCGGAAAATGCCGGAGGCATCTGCGGACAGGTGCCGGAAACGGATATATTGATTTTGCCATGCGATATGCCGCTTATGAAATATGAAACGTTAGTCCGGGCTATTAAATTTCATTTGGAAAACGACAACGATTTGACCGTTTTATCTTCCATTGCGGAAGATCCGTATTCATACGGCAGAATTTTGCGGGACGAAAAAGGATTTGCCGAAAAGATAATAGAAGAAAAAGAGCTTTGCGATTATCCGCCCGAAACGGCGGGCATAAGAGAAATAAATTCGGGAGTTTACATAGTTAAACTAAACCTTTTAAAAAGATTTATAGGGCGCATTAAGCCCGAAAACAGGAAAAAAGAGTATTATTTTACCGATATAGTAAATATTTTTTACAAAGCCGGATTAAAAACTTTATGCTGGACGTCCGAAAATTCGGAAGAATTTGCCGGCGTAAATTCCAAAACAGACCTTTTTAACGCGCAAAAAGTACTTCAGAAAAGATTAATTAATGGTTTAATTTCGAAAGGCGTAAATTTTATATCCGACGACGGCGTATATATAGGCTGGAACGTTGAAATAAAGGAAGGTGCGGTTATCTATCCCGGCGTTTTTATATCTGGGAATACCCGTATATTTAAAGGCGCAACAATAGAAAACGGCTGCGTCGTTAAAAATTCGTCGATACTCGATAACGCAAGAATAAACAGTTACAGCGTGATAGAAAATTCGTTTATAGCAAAAGACGTTCAAATTGGGCCGTTTGCAAGGCTTAGGCCGGACACGTTTATCGGCGAAGGAAGCCGTATAGGCAATTTCGTAGAAGTTAAAAAATCCGTCGTAGGTAAAAATACCAAGGCGTCCCACTTAAGCTATATAGGCGATTCCATAATAGGCAGCGGCGTTAACATAGGCGCAGGCGTTATTACTTGCAATTACGACGGAGAAAAGAAACATAAGACGATAATAGATAATGGGTGCTTTATCGGTTCGGATTCGCAGCTTGTCGCCCCGGTTAAAATAGGAAAAGATTCATACGTAGGTTCGGGAACTACGGTTACCAAGGACGTTCCGGAAGGCGCGCTTGCCGTGTCGAGGGTTCCGCAGCAAAACGTCGAAGGGTGGGCGTTAAAAAGAAAAAAATTGCTGAGCAAACAAAAAAAGAAATCCTGATAGCGGTTAAAAATTAAAAGGAAAAATTTAAAAAAGGGGAAATACAGTCCGATGTGCGGGATAATGGGATTTTCAAGGGGATTTTCAGGGGGTCTTCCGGGGGACTTACAATGCGGAAGCTCCGTGGACATTGTTTTAAGCGGGCTTAAGAGCTTAGAGTACAGGGGATACGACTCTTCAGGCATCGCTTATTACGACGAAGACGGAAAGAAAATCAAATCCGTAAAAAAATCCGGCAAACTCGTTAATTTATCCAATGAATTCAGCTGCATCGGCCGCGTAAAGTCCAATATCGCAATAGGACATATAAGATGGGCCACCCACGGAAAGCCGACGGACGACAATGCCCATCCCCATATGGATTGTTCCGGAAATATCGCCATAGTCCACAACGGAATAATAGAAAATTACGCCGCTTTAAAAAACAGGCTTATGAATAAAGGGCATAAATTTATTACCCCTACGGATTCCGAAGTTATTTCCCATTTAATAGAAGATTATATTAATAATGGCAAATCTTTTTATGAAGCCGTAAGGCTTTCGGCAAACGAACTTTCCGGCGCTTTTGCGTTTTTAGCGTTATATGCTCCCGAAAAAAGCGTCGCGGCGGTAAAATACGGACCCCCCTTAGTTTGCGTCCATAAAGGCGAAGATATTTATTTTGCGAGCGACGTTTCTCCTTTAATAGAATATTCCGACGAGGCTATATACTTAAAAAATTCGGAAATAGCATATTTTAAAAACTCAAAATTTGAATTAACGAATTTTAAAGGAAAAAAAATAGGCTTGGATGCGGTTAAAATAGACTGGGATGCGTCAAGGTCCGCAAAAACCGGATTTTCCCATTTTATGCAAAAGGAAATATTTGAACAGCCTTCCTGTCTTTTGGATTCGTTTTCATCCAGAATAATATCCGTAGAAAGCGGTTCGGCTGCAAGGAAAGATAAAAAAGCCTCCGCAGGCAAAAAAGCGGTTTCGTTTACTGCTTCCGGGTTTAAGGTGCAGTTGGAAGATTTAAAGCTTACGAAAAAAGATATAGAAGACGCTTCCAGAATAGTCGTTATAGCCTGCGGTTCTTCTTATTACGCCGGCCTTGCCGTTAAATACATTATCGAAACTCTTTGCCAGATTCCCGTAATCGTCGAATACGGTTCCGAATTCAGATACGAAAACTTTCCCATATCGAAAAACGATATATTCATAGGCATTTCGCAGTCGGGGGAAACGGCGGACACGAACAGCGCGCTCGAACTTGCAAAAGCCAAGCATGCAGGCATACTGTCCATTACCAACGTTCCAGGTTCACAAATAACCGCTCTGTCCGACAAAGGCGTCATATATACGCATGCAGGTCCGGAAATAGGCGTGGCTTCTACAAAGGCATTTACTACGCAGATTATGTGCGGCCTGCTTCTCGCTTTATATATAAGGCAGACCAAAGGTCTTGTCACGACGGCAAAAAAGCCGGGTTCGGGATCAGGTTTAGAAATCGGAAAAATTTTTAAAGATATCGTCGAACTGCCGAAAAAAGTAGAGCAGATTTTATTAATGGACGATGCCATTAAAGAAATAGCGAAAAAATATTATAAATATTCCGATTTTCTGTATCTGGGAAGGGGAATATTATATCCGATAGCTATGGAAGGCGCCTTAAAATTAAAAGAAATCTCCTATATTCATGCCGAGGGTTATCCGGCCGGGGAGATGAAGCACGGACCAATTGCCTTAGTGGACGAAAATATGCCCGCGCTGTTTCTTTTATCTAACAATATGCTCGCGCCTAAAACAATATCCAATATGGAAGAAATAAAGGCAAGGGGCGGCAGGATTATCGCCGTTGCCGATTATGAGCCGGAAATAGAAGGAATTTCTGATTTGATAAAAATACCGGAAGCGCCGGAAGTTATAAGCCCCATAGTTTACGCAGTGCCTCTTCAGCTTCTGGCATATCATATAGCCGCCCTTAAAGGCACCGATATAGACCAGCCGCGCAATCTTGCAAAAAGCGTTACGGTGGAGTAAAATAGATTATTCTTGTATTTTATATCTTATAATTTACGCTGAATTTATTATTTATTATAAATGATATAAATTCTTTCGGAAACATAAAACTTTGGAAAACTATCTTAAGGGTTTGAACGAAGAGCAGCTTAAGGCCGTTCTTCATGCAGACGGCCCGCTTTTAATACTTGCCGGAGCCGGTTCCGGCAAAACGAGGGTAATAACCTTGCGCGCCGTCCACCTGATAAAAACGGAAAAGGCAAAGCCTCATAATATTCTGGGCGTTACATTTACCAATAAAGCGGCGCGCGAAATGAAAGAAAGAGTAAAAACGGCGCTTGAAAACGAAAACGAACCGGAATTCTCCACGTTTCATTCCTTTTGCCTTAAGCTTTTGCGCAGGCATGCCGAATTTATCGGCTATGACGGGTCTTTCGTTGTTTTTGACGAAGACGATTCGTCCAAAACCGTTACGAAAATTATTAAATCCCTTAACTTGAACGAAAAAATAATCACTCCTTCGAAGGCAAAATATTTTATAGAAAAGAATAAGAATAATTTTATCGGTCCCGACGAGTCTTTCGAAACGGTAAGGGCGTGGGAAAAAGACTATCCTGTTATATATTCCGAATATTCGAAAAGGCTGAAAGAAAGCAACGCTATGGATTTTAACGACCTGTTGTTTAATGCCGTTAAGCTTTTCCGCAATAATCCGGATATTCTCGAAAGATATTCGGACCGTTACAAATATATCATGGTGGACGAGTTTCAGGACACAAATTATATTCAGGACAAACTAATTAAAATTCTTGCGGAAAAGCACAAAAATATATGCGTAGTAGGAGACGACGACCAGTCTATTTACAGTTTCAGGGGAGCTACGATAGACAACATTTTAAGTTTCGAAAAAACCTACCCCGGCTGTTCCGTAATAAAATTAGAAAAAAATTACCGCTCGACTAAAAACATCCTTAACGCGGCTTCCGCGCTTGTCAAGGAAAATAAATTGAGGAAGGATAAAACGCTTAAAACGGACAAAAAAAGCGGGGGCAGCATAATTACCGTCTATCAGGCAAACAACGATTATTCCGAAAGCTATTATATTGCCAAAGAAATAAGGCGCCTTATAAGGGAAGACGGGTATTCTAACAAAGATATAGCCGTACTTTACAGGGCAAATTCGCAGTCGAGGGTAATAGAGGACCGGCTTGTCAAAGAAAGCATCAGATACAGCATATACGGCGGGTTAAAGTTTTACCAGAGGAAGGAAATAAAGGATATTTTATCGTTTTTAAGGTTTGCTGTAAATCCGAGAGACCCCGTAAGCTTTGAAAGAAGCATTCAATGCGTGCCTACCGGCGCCGGCGAAAAGACCGTGAAAACTATGCATGACATCGCTTTAAGTAAGGGCGCCGATATTTTAACGGCGCTAAAAAACGGTTTGTTTTCTTCAGTTCGCGGGCTTAAAGACGCAGAAAGACAGGTAGATATTTTTTTGGATTTCGATATTTCGGATTTTTCGAAATTTGCTTCGGCAACGAAATTGCAGGCAAATATTACGGAAATAGCAAATTACTTTGCCCTGATATATAAAATAAAATATGAAATAGAGCGAAACGGAAATAAATTGTCGGATATAATAAACTTCGCATATAAGTTTTCCGGTTACGAATCCATGCTTAAAGCCGGAGTCTCTAAAGCCGTGGAGCTCGATGTAAACAGAATGGAAAATATAGAAGAATTAGTAAACGCTTCCGTAGAATTCGGCGATATTAAAGAATTTTTAGACCGGAGCGCAATTAACGATAACGCCGATGAATACTTTAAGGAAGAGGCCGGAGGTTTTGCATACGGACGGGATATATCCAAAGTGTCTCTTATGACCCTTCACAGCGCAAAGGGTTTGGAATTTCCCGTCGTATTTATAGCCGGTTTAGAAGAGTATCTTTTCCCCCACGTAAGGTCCCTCGACGACGAATCTTCCGTCGAGGAGGAAAGGAGGCTTTGTTATGTAGGCATAACGAGGGCGAAAGAAAAACTTTACCTTACATGGTCTAAAAGAAGAAGAACCGGCAAAGACTATAAATATAATATGCCTTCCAGATTTTTAAAAGAAATACCGGAAAATTTAATAGAAGAAATTATCGATAATTATGAATATTATTAATTAGGAGTTAAATATGGAACGCGGCGGGGAAATTCAAAAAGAAAAGTTAATCGATGTCAACTACGTTATGAAATTGGCCAAATTAGATTTAGATTCCGAAGAGCTTGCCCGCTTCGGAGCAGAATTAGAAAATATATTGGAATATATCAATATGATAAGAGAAGCGGACGTTTCGGCGGTAGAAACTTCTGAAGGCGGACTGGAATTGGAGTATGATAGCTTGATAGGAGCCGGAGAATTGAACGAAAAATTTTATAAGGACTGCCGCATCGACGAATGCAAAAAAGACGAAAGCTACGATTTCGGTATAGTAAAAACCGATGCGCCGGGCTTCGAGTCACATGACGCAGGTTCCGAAACGGGTTTTTTCATAGTCCCGCAGGTTATAGAATAAAGTCTGAGTAAATAAGTAAAACGAAAGCAAAACCGGCGTCATTCCCGCGTAGGCGGGAAACGAAGCACAGCGAAGCCAATCCGGAAATAAAGGCATCGGATATACGAAAATATTTGGGTGAAAAGTTAAAATACCGCAAATACTTAATAAAACGGAGTAAATATTAATTATGACTGATTTATATAAACTTACAATCGACGAACTTTCCTCTTTGCTGCATAAAAAGGAAATTAAAAGCGTCGATATTCTAAATTCTTATATTAAAAGAATAGAAGAATTAGACCCTGAAATATCGGCGTACCTTTATACCGATTTCGACGAGGCTTTTAAGAACGCGGAAGCGGCGGACAGGATAATAAGTTCCGCCGGAAACGAAAACCCCGGAGTCTCCGGTATTCCGGCACTTACCGGCATTCCCCTTTCCATAAAAGATATATTCCTGATAAAGGGTAAAAAGACGACCTGCGCCTCGAAAATATTAGATAATTTTATTAGTCCCTACGATTCCACGGTAGTAAAAAGGCTCAAAGAGAATAATTACGTTTTTTTGGGAAAAGTTAATTTAGACGAATTCGCTATGGGCTCTTCCACCGAAAACAGCGCGTATAAAATAACAAAAAATCCTTACGATTTTAACAGGGTTCCCGGCGGTTCGAGCGGGGGCTCGGCCGCATCCGTCGCCGCAGACCTGTGCGCAGGTTCTTTCGGGACCGATACCGGAGGTTCCGTCAGACAGCCTGCCGCCCTCTGCGGCGTAGTGGGGCTTAAACCCACATACGGTTTAATCTCCAGATACGGGATTATAGCTTTTAGCTCGTCTTTAGACCAGGCGGGCGTCCTTGCCAAAGACGTTACGGACGCCGCGATTATGCTTAGCGCGGTTGCGGGATTCGACGAAAAAGACCAGACGACCAGAAGATTTGAAATAAAAGATTATGCGGGAATAGTTAAAAGGGCAGACAAATCTTTAATTAAAGGATTAAGGGTCGGGTTTCCGGCAGAATTTTTTTCGGAAGGATTAGACCCTCAAATCGGCTCGAAAATAACGGATATTAAAAATCTATTAAAAGATATGGGCGCCGTTATAACCGGCGTTACGCTTCCAAACACTAAATATTCGGTCGCCGCCTATTATATAACGGCAACGAGCGAGGCAAGTTCCAATTTAGAGAGATATGACGGGATACGGTTCGGTTACAGGCACAAGGAAGAAAGCGGAATTCAAACATTGGATTCTCTTTATAGAAAATCGAGGGAAACGGGGTTCGGAAACGAGGTTAAAAGACGTATAATCCTCGGCACTTTTGCCTTGTCCGCAGGCTATTACGACGCATATTACAAAAAAGCCGCTCTCGTAAGAAAGTTAATAGTTAAGGATTATAAGGACGCATTTGAAAAAGCCGACATTATAATAGGTCCTACGTCCCCTACGCCCGCGTTTTTAATAGGGGAAAAAACTGCAAATCCGTTAAGCATGTATCTTTCCGATATTTATACTATTTCCGTCAATCTTGCATATCTTCCGGCTTTAAGCATGCCTGTAGGAGCCGTTAAAAATCCTGCCAAAGAAAACGGAGTTCTTCCCGTAGGGCTTCAGGTAATAGCTCCGTGGGCGGCTGAGGACAAAATGCTTTCGTTTGCCAAAGCAGTCGAGGACGAAATAAAATTTAGAAAGGATTATCATATTTAAATATTCGAGGAGTTTTCATATGAATAGCGATATCGGTAGCGATAACGGTTTCGAGGCGGTTATCGGGCTTGAAGTTCATTCGCAGCTTTTAACGAGGACAAAAATGTTTTGCTCTTGTCCTAACGTATTCGGTTTGAAGCCGAATTCCGCGGTATGTCCGACTTGCCTTGCCCTTCCCGGCGCGCTTCCAGTAATTAACTTCGAGGGAATAAAGCTGGCGGTAAAAGCGGCGCTTGCCTTAAACATCGGTATAAACAAAAAAAGCCTTTTTGCGCGCAAAAACTATTTTTATCCGGACCTGCCGAAAGGCTATCAAATATCCCAGTATTTAGACCCCGTTTCTTCCGGCGGACATTTAATGATTAAAACGGAAGCCGGAAAGGATGGCTTAAAAGAAAAAAAAATAAGGATAAACAGGCTGCATATAGAAGAAGACGCCGGAAAATTAATCCATATCGGGAACCTGTCATACGTCGATTTGAACAGGGCCGGAACGCCTTTAGTCGAGATAGTTTCCGAGCCGGATATTAGCTCGGCCTCCGAAGCCGTTTCATACCTGAAAGCTCTCAGAGAAATTCTCGTTTATCTCGGCGTTTCCGACGGAAATATGGAGGAAGGCAGTTTCAGGTGCGACGCAAACGTTTCGGTCAGGCGTAAAGGCGATAATACGCTGGGAACAAGGGCGGAGATTAAAAACGTCAATTCTTTTAAGTTCGTCGAAAAAGCGATAGAATATGAAATAGAAAGGCAGATAGGCGTTATTTTAAGCGGCGGAAAAGTTATTCAGGAAACAAGGCTTTACGATTCGAAGGAAAACCTTACGAGGTCCATGAGGGGCAAGGAAGAGGCGCACGACTACAGATATTTTGAAGAGCCGGATTTGCCGCCCTTAGTCCTCTCCGAAGAATTTATAAACGAAATTAAAAATTCCATAATAGAACTTCCCGAAGCAAAAAGACGCAGATACGTTTCGGAATATAAACTTTCCGAATACGACGCCGAAGTATTAACCCAGGACAAGGACATAGCTTTTTATTTCGAAGGTTTAATCGATACGGCTAAAGGCGGTAATGCAGACGGGGGCGGGCTTGAAGTTAAAAAATTGGCAAACTGGGTAATAAACGAACTTCTTTCGGAATTAAAGGCAAGGGAAGGGGAAGGAAGAAGCATGATTGAAAAGGCTGATTTTTTAGAACTTATATCGGCCGTCGAATCTGGTACGATAAACCGCAATACCGGCAAAACCGTACTTGCGGAAATGCTTTCTTCGGGTAAAAAAGCCTCCGGAATAATTCGGGAAAAAAATTTGGCCCAGGTTTCCGACGACAAAGGCATCGAAGACGCTTTGAAGCAGGTTTTAGAAGAAAATCCAAAAGAGCTTTCCGATTTGCTGGCCGGCAAGGATAAGCTGTTCGGCTTTTTCGTCGGCGAAGTTATGAAAAAAACTAAAGGCAGGGCAAACCCAAAAAAAGTAAACGAAATATTAAAAAAACTTACGATGGAAAAAAAGGCTTAAAGAAAAAACGTATGTAAAAATATATTGCGGATATGTCTGGTAAATGTTAATATTATTATCTATATAAATAAGCGCAGTTCAAATTAAATTTAAGAGAGTGAAAATTATGACAGGCAGGGTAAAGAAAAGCTCAGGTTCCAAAGCTAATCCATTCGAAGCGTCTAAGGTTTGGATCGACGGAGATATAGTCGATTATAAAGATTCTTATATTCCCGTAAACAGCCATTCCTTGCATTACGGGCTCGGA
Source organism: bacterium (assembly GCA_027319095.1). Taxonomy (GTDB): domain Bacteria; phylum SZUA-79; class SZUA-79; order Acidulodesulfobacterales; family Acidulodesulfobacteraceae; genus Acidulodesulfobacterium_A. The sequence continues at coordinate 23,378 of DAHVNW010000022.1, forward strand.
GCTTTCGAGGGTATCAGGTGTTATGAAACTAAAAAAGGCGGTTCGGCTATTTTCAGGTTGGACGAACATATAGGCAGGCTTTTTAATTCATGCCATATTCTTCAAATTCCGGTTCCTTTCGATATGAAAGAAATTAAAAACGCGGTAATTAAAACGGTTAAGGCGAACAAATTTAAAGAGTGCTACATAAGACCCATAGTATTCATAGGCGACGGGGGCGGGCTCGGCATATTCCTAAAAAATTACGACATAAGGGTAGCCGTGACGGCCTGGTATTGGGGGGCGTATCTCGGAGAAGAAGCGCTTAAAAACGGCATAAGGGCAAAAGTATCTTCTTACGCCCGTTTCCATGTCAATACTTTTATGGGAATGTCTAAATCTACGGGGCAATATATAAATTCTATTTTGGCAAAGAGAGAAGCCGTAAACGCCGGCTACGACGAGGCTATAATGCTGGATACGCTCGGTTTGGTATGCGAAGCCAGCGGCGAGAATATTTTCGTTTATTCGGACGGTTTTATAAAAACCCCTCCTCTTTCTTCGGTTCTTCCCGGAATTACAAGGAACAGCGTTATAGAAATTATGGAAAACGAGATGGGTTTAAAGGTTAAGGAAGAAAGAATTACGCGGGACGAGCTTTATATCGCCGACGAGGTTTTTTTAACAGGAACTGCCGCCGAAGTTACGCCGGTGCGCGAAATAGACGACAGAAAAATCGGCGCCGGAAAAGCCGGCAAAGTTGCGTTGGAGCTTCAAAAATCTTTTTTTGACATAGTAAAAGGCGGCAATAAAAAATACAAAAAATGGCTGACAGATTTAGATTAGGCCCCATTTTTAGCGGATATTGATATATAATAATATATAATAAAAAAATTAAC
>DAHVNW010000023.1 GCA_027319095.1 bacterium
TAAGAAAGAGCGGCAGCGTTAAAGCCGTCAAAACTGAAGACGTTATATACAGGCATTCTAGGACGGCGGGTTAGTTTCAAGAAATATTTATATATAAAGCTTTAAAATTTCATTGAATTAGACCAACTTCAAACTTTAAAAAGAGGAGGTATTATTATGATGAGCTTAAGGTTAAGAAAAACAAGTTTATTTATAATGTTATTGGTATTTACTATAACATTATATTTATTGCCTGTAAAAGTATTTGCCAAGAGCGGCGAAAACCATGGTCCTGCTAATGGATACTCTTATCCGTATTTTAAAAATCACGCATTAAAAGCCGTTTGGCAAGCCCCAGCTAACCCCCAAAAATACGGGCTTTTTACGCTTCAATTAACGCATAATCTTATGTCAGCGCTAGGTCATAACATACATGTGAAAGAGATTGTCGTGGCGCCCGGCCCGGCGATACATTATCTTATGAAAAAGTATAACTCAGTAAATTATAATAAGATTAAGAGGTTAAGTAAATTAGGCGTAAGATTTTTGGCGTGCCATGCGGCTTTGGTCGCTTTTCATGTTAGCAAAAATAAATTATTTCCTTTTGCTGGAGTTGCTTACCCAAGCGGCATATTTTACATAATCAAAAAGGAGGAACAGGGATATGCCTACTTTAATATAGGCTGGTAAGATTATTGTTAAATTAAAATAGATTTATAAATAATGTAACTATTCGATTTTATTTCTTGGAGGAAAAATGAAAAAATATTATCTTTTAATTATTTTTCTTATTCTATCTGCCACTTTTTTTAATATACATAGAGCAAATGCCCATACTTTGATAAGAATTTTTGCATCGGATGCCGTCTCAAAACCATTGCGTGAAATTGGCAATATATTTATGAAGGAACATAAAGGAGTCAAAATTAATTACGAGTTTTCGGCGTCGGGTGTTTTTATGGTAGGCATATTAGGCGGAGTACCACCGGATATATATATTAGTTCGAATGAGAAATATCAAAGTAATTTAATGGAAAGAGCAGATATAAATTCGTATAAGGTATTTGCTCATGACAATTTGGTTGCCGCTGCGCCTTTTAAAAATTCAACTAATGTGAACGAATCGAATCTTATTGGTAAGTTAATGAATAAAAATATTAGCCTTAGTATTGCTTCGCCAAACTTTAGTCCTGCAGGACATTATACAATTAACATGTTTAAGGCCATAAATGAAAAAACGCCCGGGGCATTTAATAAAATATTCAATCATGCCCGGCAACTATTAAATCCCTCATTAATCTTGCATTTATTAAAAAAAGGTAAGACCGATATAGGCATAATTTACGCATCTCAAGTATCCGGTCTTAAAAGAGAAGGCATAGGCATAAATATCATACCTATACCTTCACAATATAATACAAAAGCTAATTTTACTGTATCGATAATGAATAAATCGCCATTTCATTTTGTAGGTCCCAGAAGAAAGAAACTCGATAAGGAATTTGAAAATTTATTGCTATCTAAAACTGGTCAAAAAATACTTAAGCAGTGGGGATTTTCTCCTGTTTAATGTTTGATATTCTTACTTAACGGCGAATTAGTAAAGATGACGAAGATGACGTCAATGGCGATTTAAAAGCATACCTTGCGGGCAGTTATTAGCAAAGACCATCTTCCGTCTTTATTTATTATGTCCCCATGGGTACCCATGGGGACATAATTCTGAGTTTTTTTAAACTGGCCAGCATCCACACCGTCCGCCGTATTTATCTGATACGAAAGCAAGAGCCGCTTTTCTTTTTCCTTAAACCTTGTAAAATTATTTTTATAGATTATCTATTGTCGCAGAATATCCCCTTAATAAAATAGAATTAAGCGAAACTGTTATACTGGAAACGGCCATTGCAGCGCCGGCAAAAGCAGGCGGTATTAAAAATCCCGTTAAGCCGTAAAAAACGCCGGCGGCAAGCGGTATGCCGAGACCGTTAAAGAAAAAAGCCCAAAAAAGGTTCTGTTTGACCTTATTAAGAGTTTTTTTCCCGAGCGATATGCTTTTATATACGTCATTAATATCGTTTTTTACCAAAATTAGGTCGCCGGTTTCCCTTGCGACATCTGTTCCGCTTCCTATGGCTATCCCGACGTCTGCTGCGGCAAGCGCGGGAGCGTCGTTTATGCCGTCGCCGACCATAGCGACTTTTAAACCGGTATTTTTAAGCCTGTTTATTTCCTTAAGTTTATCCTGAGGCAAAACGTTTGCAATGACGTTTTTTTCGTCGATTCCAGCTTGCAACGCGGCGTTTAAGGCAGAGTTGATATTATCCCCTGTCAAAAGATATGTGTTAATGCCAGCAGCTTTTAATTTTGTTATTGCGGTTTTGGCCGTTTCTTTAACCTTGTCGGACAGGGTAATAATTCCGGCAATAGCGGAATTTACCGATATTCCAAGTACAGTTTTACCTTCTTTCGAAAATTTTTCTTCTAATTCTTTAAATTTAGACATATCGAAATTGTTGCCATTAAGGTTTTCAAATATTTCTTTTTTGCCGATTATTACCATTTCGCCTTCGTAATTTAATTTTATGCCGAATCCGCCGATTTCTTCAAAATTTTCTGGAGAAGCAGTATTATAGGGCGGAACGATATTTTCTGCCGGCAAAACATCGTTATCATAATTATTAATATTATTTGCTGCATCTTCAGCCGTTTTTTGCGTTTGTTCGGATAGCCCTTTTTGCTCCTTAAATTTATCTATTATTGCGGCAGCTATAGGGTGGGAAGAAAAACTTTCGGCATGCGCAGCAATTTTCAAAATTTCGCTTTGGGATAAACCGTTAAGGGATATAATATCGATAACTTCGGGTTTTCCGTAGGTAATAGTACCGGTTTTATCGAAAACCACGGCATTTATCCTTGCAATTTCTTCGAGGCTCGATGACTTTTTAATTAGTATCCCTTTTTCGAGACCAATGGAACTTCCTACCATCAGAGCCATCGGCGTGGCAAGTCCCATTGCGCACGGACAGGCTATTACTAAAACGGCGATGGAAGCGGACAGGGCAAATAAAAAATTTGAATGGAACATAAATTTCCAGACCGTAAAAGTTATTAAAGATATTACGACGACTGCAGGAACGAAATAATTTGTAACTTCGTCGGCTATGCGCTGTATGGGAGCCTTATCCGCCTGGGCGTCCTCAACCAGCCTGACTATCTGGGAAAGCACGGTATCCTTGCCGACCCGCAGGGCTTTTATTTTAATAACCTGTCCTTTATTTATCGTAGCCCCGCTTACCTCTTGGCCTATGCCTTTTTCTACGGGAACAGGTTCGCCGGTCAGCATAGATTCGTCTATTTGAGTTTGACCGGAGGTAATTATGCCGTCAACCGGAATTTTATCTCCTTTTTTTACAAGCAGAATGTCGCCGGTTTTAACGGCGGAAGTTTCGATTTCTTTAATTGTTCCGTCGGCTAAGGCGAGGCTGGCTTTGTTTGCCTGAAGTTTGAAGAGCGCTTTCAGGGATGAAGCCGCTCTTTGTTTAGATATTTTTTCAAGCAGTTTCCCCGTTCTTATAAAAAGAATCAGCAAAACCGAAGTATCGAAATAAAGTTCGCCCCTGAATAAAAAAACGGAAGCGACGGAATAAAAATAAGCGGCTGAAATGCCGAGGGCAACCAGCACGTCCATATTCGACGAAAAACTTTTTAATGAATAATACGCCCCTTTATAAAACGTGAGTCCGGAAGTAAATTGGACTACGGTGGCTAAAACAAATAAAATAAGTATGCGGTATATGCCGGGTATTTCGAAATATGTCAGAAATACCTCCGGAATTGCAAGAATTAAGGTAAAAATAAGCCAGTAAAAATCTTTCTTCCAATTAGGTATTTTCTTGAAGCGGCCAAGAATGTCGAAAAGATTTGAATATGCTGCGGCTGTAACTGTTGCTTTAGTTTCGGCGTTCTGCGCCTTATTTGCGCCGCTTTCTTCTATTTCGTTTACCGGAATGTATCCGCTTTCCTTAACGGCTTTAAATATCACGTTTTTAGAGGTCAAAGAAGGGTCGAAAGACACGAAACCCGTTTCACCGGCAAAATTAACTATAATTTTATCTACGCCCTTAACTTTTCCTACGTCTTTTTCTATAGCTTTTGCACAATTGGTGCAATGCATTCCCTCTATTTTAAATTTGATGTTTTCTAACCGGTTATTAGTATTAGTATTGTGCGTGGGTAGTTCGCTAAGAGTATTGCCCTTGTTATTACTTTCGATATCGGCATCTTCGGTGGAATTGTTTATCTGTTCGGCTTCAAACCCCGCGAATTTAATCATGTTTATTATTTCTTGCGGGAGAGGCTTGTTTTCTTCCACGTCGACGTAAAGGGTTTCGTTTACGAAGTTAAGCCTTGCGTTTTTAACACCTTCTATTCTTTTAACCGTGTCCGTTATTGTTCCGGCGCAGGATGCGCAGTCCATTTTACCTATTTTAAATTTGTAACTTTTTTGAAAAGCCAATACAGTTTCCATATTTTTATAATACCACAGAAGCTATTCAAAGTAAAATTTTCGCCTAAATATTTATCGGCAAATTAAACACAGCCATTAGTTTTGATATGCGTATAGCACAATATATGCCGATATATAGGCAATTACGTCTTAATTCAATATGCGGCTTTTTATAATAATATCAGCCGCTTCTTTTAAATCTTTGACGTAAAAGTCTGGAATAATGCTTTCGTCGTGTTTGTACATCGCGTTTTTGATATAAAAAGATTTTAAGCCGGAGTTTTTTGCAAGCATAATGTCGCTGTCTTTGTCGCCGGCCATGAAGGATTTTAGGGGGTCTATACTGAATTTTTCTATGCCTTTTAACACCATGCCTGCCGCAGGTTTCCTGCAGGAGCATTTTATATTGTATGGTTCGACCGTTCCGCTTTCGTGATGCGGGCAGAAATATAAATCGTCGATAATAATTCCGTTATCTTCGTATATTTTAAGCAGCCTATTATTTACCGCCGTCAATTCGTCCATATTAAAAAAACCCTTTGCGACGCCTGCCTGATTCGTAACTATAATAAGCAGGAACCCTCTTGCTTTTAAAGTCTGCAAAGCTTCGACGGAGTTCGGCATTATAATTATATCCTCAGGATTTTTTAAATATCCTACGTCTTCGATTAATACGCCGTCCCTGTCTAAAAAAACGCATTTATTTTTCTTCATAGATTTTCTTCGTCGAGTTTCGTTTTCCATCTGTTATGTATCCAAAACCACTGTTCCGGATAGCGTTTTATTATATCTTCTATTTTTTCGTTAAACATTTTAAGAATATTCATTGTGTCAGTTTTTCTGTCGCCCGTATATTTTATATCGAGCGGAGGTTCTATTATAAGCCTGTGTTTAGCATAATTTCCGCTTTTTTTTACGTTTTCTTCGTTAAATTCATTCGATTCGTCCAATCTTACGATAAAAGCCGGAATTACAGGAAATTTAGTTTTTGCCGCTATGTTTGCCATGCCTGGCATAGTGCATGCTTTAACGCCGAAAAAATCTACGAACACGCCAATTCTCTTGGAAGCGTTTTCATCGGGTAAAAATCCGACTATTTCGCCGGCGTTTAATGCCCCCAATATATTTTTTACGGCATTTTCCCTGTTGTAAATAACCTTATTTCCGGTCCTTGTTCTTAATTTGTACAATATTTTTTCTATATAAGGATTATCTAACGGCCTTGCCAAAACATTGCCCACGAAACCTTTTAGCGAAAAAGTTTTTGCCAAAAGCTCCCAGTTCCCGAAATGAGCAGTCAATAGGAGTATGCCTTGTTTTCCGTATATATTTTTTATATTCGTAAAATCCTGTTCGACGAAATCGTCTATGTTGCCTGTATTATATTTATCGAGCCTGAAAATTTCGACAAATATCATGCCGAGATTTTTATAAAATTTAATTGAAATTTCGTCGATTTCTTTTTCGCTTTTTTCCGGAAAAGCGATTTTCAGGTTGCGATGCGTATGGCGCCTGTGTTTTTTGTCTATTTTATAAAAGATAACCCCCAGAACCATGCCAAATTTTAACGATAATTTAACCGGCAAAATATTTAAAAAGACGTAAAAACAATATACAAAAATAAATTCGAAATATGCTGATGCTTTATTTTTTTTCACTATTATTATATTTATCGTGAATATATTCAAAAAAAACTTTATCTACGTTAATTTTAAAATCCAAGTAATAAATTTTATCAAATATATCGGATTTATTAAATCTTTTTAATTTTACGTAATCTTTAGAAGTCGTTATTATCATATATTCTTTATTTTTATTAAGCATGTCCCCGATCGTTTTTATATCGGTTTCCTTATATATGTAATGGTCTCTAAATTCTATTTTATATTCTATGCAGGCTCCGCAGCTTATCAGGTTATCGTAAAAATAATCAGGGTTGCCTATTGCACATATCGAAATTATTTTTTTTCCTTTTATACTCGAAAGCGGCAATTCCGAGCGGACAATATTTTGGCCGCCTCCGTTTACGTTTATTCCGCTAATTTCTTCTTTTATCAGCCCTACTGGTTCATAACCGGAGTAAAAAATGAGGCATTTTTCGTTAAATTTTCTAATTTTAATTTCGAAATCTTTTCTTTTCCCATAGGATTTATTTACGACGATAATATCGGCATATTTTAAAGCGCTTAAAGGTTCCCTTAAAATTCCGGCAGGCATGACGTTTTGAATAAAAATATCGACCGTTGCGTCTATAATTATTATGTTTATATTCTTTTTAATGCTTAATGCGGTAAAGCCGTCGTCCAAGAGAATGATTTTTTTATCCTTATTAAATTCGTCGTGGACGCCTTCAAATGCACATTTGCCTGAAATCTCCATATTTTCGTCTGCTGCTGTTATCGCCGCTTCTTCGGGCGCTGGCAACGACGCAAAATTTTCCGCATAATTGTAATAAATTTCATCGTTATTTAAGCATATTTTTGCTGCCCCCGTCCTGTTTTTAGAAACTAAAACCGGAATATTTAATTTTTTAGAACGGAATCTTTCGATTAAAAGGATTGCTTCGTCGGGTAATTTTTCTTTGGAATCCGGAATTTCATATTCCCAGCCGGCTATATAGATTTTTTTTTTAAGCTTCCTTTGTATCCGCGGCTTACAATGCAGGGTTTCAAACCTTTTTCGTATAGATATTCCGATAGCTCGGCGGTAAACGGCGTTTTTCCAGACCCTCCCATATTTATATTGCCGAAACTTATCGTGAATATGCCGGAATCTGTACCGTTGCCGTAAATATTTCTTTTTATCGCGGAATATAAAACAACGACGCCGGATAATAGAATTAGAGGCAGCTTAAGCAAACGTTTAAAGGTAGCCCCGTTGCTTTTAGTATTCGTTAGGAAATTTAGGATATGTTTATAAAATTTCACTGTATTTTTTTTATATGTTATTTATATAATAATTCTTTCATTATAGTTTGTATTAGCTTAACGAATTTACGGCTTCTTTTATTCTGTTTACGCCTTCTTTTATGGCGTCTAATCCCGTAGCAAAAGACAGCCTTACAAAATTGTCGTTTCCGAATTCTATGCCGGGAACTGCTGCGACTAAGTATTTTTCTAAAAGATAATCGCAGAATTCTGCCGAAGAATTAATATGCTTTCCGAAAATTTTCGACACGTCGATAAATAAATAAAAAGCTCCGTCAGGTTTAACGGGTATAATGCTTTTAATGTTTTTATCGAAAAAATCAAGCATATAATCTCTTCTTTTCTGAAATTCGTCCCTCATCATAACGGTAAATTCATATCCGCCTTTTAGGGCTGCCAGCGCGCCATATTGGGCAAAAGTCGTCGGATTGGAAGTGCTTTGAGATTGAATGTTATTCATTGCGGATATTAAATCTTTTGGTCCAGCCGTATAGCCTATCCTGAAGCCCGTCATCGAATAAGTTTTAGAAACGGCGTTGACGGCAATAGTGTTTTCTTTCATCGATTTATCCGCCATTAAGGCGTTAAAAAATTTTTTGCCGTCGAATATTATCTTTTCGTATATATCGTCGGTAATAATATATAAGCCGTTCTTTTGCGCAAAATGTGCGATATCGGTTATGTCTTTTTCATCCATTAATACGCCTGTAGGATTTGAAGGGCTGTTTAATATGACTCCTCTTGTTTTGTTTGTTAAATGTTTTTCCAGTAGTTTTAAGTTAAATTTAAAATTGTTTTTAGACGTGTCGGCTATTGCCGGAACCCCGCCGGAAAGCTTTATAATTTCGGTATATGAAACCCAATAAGGCGAAGGAACTATAATTTCGTCGCCTTCATCGAGCATAGCAGAAAATATATTATATAAAGAATGTTTTCCGCCGCAGGATACTATTATTTCCGATTTTTCGTAATTTATACCGTAATCCGACGAAAATTTTTCCGCGATAGCGGCTTTGAGCTCGTCTATTCCCGAAACGGGCGTGTATTTTGTTTGTCCATTATCCAAGGCATCTTTTACGGCATTTTTTATATGGTCCGGCGTATCGAAATCCGGTTCGCCGGCGCCGAAACTGACTATGTTTTTCCCTTCGTTTTTAAGTTTTTTGGCTTTGGCCGTTATGGCAAGAGTAGCGGACGGCTTTATTAAAGAAGCTCTACATGAGAGTTTCATCGTTTTCTCCTTTGGCATAAATTTTTGAAAGCTCTTCGGCTATTGCCGAAGGGACCATACTCGAAACGTCTCCCCCTAATCTGGAAATTTCCTTAACTATGGTTGAACTTAAGAACGAATATTTTTCTGCGGTCATCATAAATATAGTTTCTATATCCGGATTAAGCGTCCTGTTGGTGTTTGCAAGCTGGAGTTCATATTCGAAGTCTGAAACGGCTCTTAATCCTCTTATTATAACTTTTGCGTCGATGCTTTCCACGTATTTTACGAGAAGCCCTTTTAATCCGACTATCTGGACCCTGTCTGCGTCTATTTCTTTATCTTTTCGGATAATGTCGTTTATAAGCTCTATGCGCTCCCGTTGCGTGAAAAGATAAGGTTTTTTTTTATTGCATGCTACGGCGACTATAACCTTGTCGAATACGTTGAGGCTTCTTTTTAAAATGTCTAAATGACCGTAAGTTACCGGGTCGAAAGAACCAGGATAAACCGCGGTTTTGTATTTAATAGAATCTGCCATAAGGTTTATTTTTACCATAAAACCGATAAAATTGCAATTGAAGCCTCAAAATTTTTATTTGATTTATTTTTTTAAATTTGCTAAACTTAAAATTCTAAATTTAAATAAAGTAAAAAATTAATATTATTATTAATTAAAGGAGCAAACCGTTTATGGCAAACCATAAATCTGCGGAAAAAAGAGCAAGGCAGACTAAAAAAAGAACCGAGCGCAACGCCGGCAGTCTTTCTAAAATGAAAACAGGCATAAAAAAGTTTAAAGCCGCCGTCGTCGAAAACGATAAAGAAAAAATTCAAACGCTTTTTAACTTAAATGTGTCTTATATTATGCAGCTTGCCGGAAAAAAAATAATACACAAGAATAACGCTTCGAGGAAAATTTCCGCGCTTGCAAAGCTTAAAAATACTATATAACCAAATATATAAAGTAGCATAATATAACCCGTTAACTAGCGCGTTTTGCTATAAAAGGCCGAGCTTAAAGATAAATTCTTCAAAAATCAAATCATGAGGATAAGGAGTTGTTTTAAGTTTAAGGTCGGCATCTTCTAAAAGCCTGGTTATATTTTTTAGCTTTTGGATACTAAACGACGATAGATCTTTTATGAATTTCTTTTTCAAGAACGGCGGGATGGAACTTAAGCTAAAAATCGTTTCTAGATCCATACCCGATAACTGCCGTATTTTTGCCGCATGGAGTTTCCTTATTTCGTTGTATAAAACCGATATAATCTTTATCGGCTCTTCTCCATCCCAGTAAAGTATACTAAACATAGGGAAAGCTGCTTTCAAATCCCCGTCTAAAATTTTATCTATTAAATCGAATATATTGAATTTTTTTGAAATAGAAATAAAAGATTTGACTTTATTTAACGGCACCTCGGTTTCATTTTCCAGATTTTTGCCGGTTTTAAAAGCCGAAGCTAATTTATTTAGTTCGGAATCTATATTTACAATATTGTTTCCTGTCAGGCGCATAATATAATATGCTGCTTCTTCCGAAAGCTTCAGCCCTTTTTCTTTGGACAGGGTTTTAATATAAGACGGCAGTTCGTTGTCGTATAAAAGCCTAATTTTATAAAGCTTAAAATACCCTTTGTTTTTTAATTCCCTGAAAAATTTCCAGTTTTCGTTGATTTTAGAATTTTTATAATAGCATAAAACAACCGTAGTAGGAGAAGGAGATTTCATATATTCGAGTATGTTTAGGTCGTTAAGAAAAGACTCGTCGAAATCTTCTATTAGCACGGCCCTTTTTTCGGCAAAAACCGGGTAGCTGCCGGCTATACTTAAAAATTCCGATACCTGCGGAGATATAAGCCTGTCGAAATTAAAATCCATCCCTTCTTTATTCAGAATCGCGGATTTTATTTTTTCTATTTCTTTTTTAATCCTGAATACGTCTTCGCCGTAAAAAAAATATATTAAAGTTTTATCGTCCGTATTTTTCATATTGTTTATCGTCCATATTAATTTTACAATAAATATATTTTTTTTAAAAGTTTTTGATTTATCGTTGATTTATCCGGTTGACATTTTTATTATATTTTATTAATATTATTTATTATGATTATGTTTTTAACGATTTTATTGATAGTGTCGGCCGTGTTTTTGGTTATCGTGATTCTTATGCAGCAGGGCAAGGGGCAGGAGATGGGCGCAGTTTTCGGAGGAAGCTCCCAGACTATATTCGGGGCGTCCGGAGCAGGTAATTTTTTAACTAAATCTACGGCTATAATAGCTATAATTTTTATGGGTTCCGCTTTTTTTATATCTTATTTGTCTGCTGCAAAAGAAAAAGGAATTTCGATTAAGCATTATGCTATTGCTGCAAAAGCCGTAAAAAGCACCAAACCTTCTTTGCCGCCGACCAATAAAACGACCAATAAAAGTAATAGCGGTAAAAAATAAATACTATAAATATTAATATTTATATATAGTATTTATCATTAAATTTTTATGATGCCGAAGTGGTGGAACTGGTAGACACACCATCTTAAGGGGGTGGCGGATAATATCCGTGCCGGTTCGATTCCGGCCTTCGGCACCACCTTTTTATCTTTAATTCTTAAATTACGCGTTGTAATTCTTTTTTGACATCAGCAAAGCGAATTCCCTTAAAAAAGCCTTATTGTATAATTCGGAAGTCTGCTCCATAAGGCTTAAAGCGTCATTGGCGCTTAGTTTAATTCTATAAGGCCTGTTTCTCGTCAGCGAATCGAATCTGTTGGTTATAATTAAAATTTTGCCGTATGTCGAAATATCTTCCTCTATCTTTCCGTAAGGATAACCGGTGCCGTTAGAAGCTTCGTGATGTTCCAGCGCCCCGTTAATTATGTTTGCGTTATCGATTCCGCTTGCCGTTAAAATTTCTTTGGAGTATATGGGGTGCTTGCGTATTTCTTCAATATCGTTTTTAGACGGTTCGGTTTTAGATAAAAGACCTTTTGAAATTTTTAATTTTCCTATATCGTGAGTCAGTCCCGAAAGGCCTATTCCATAAAGCGAAATTTTATTTGAAAAGCCGAGCTTGTTTGCTAACGCCATCGAATAAATGCTGACGTTCATTCCATGCCCCACCTCGTTGTAATCGTATCCTGACAGGTTTAGAATATTTATAAAGGCGAATTTGCTCATCAATAAATATTCTATAGTCGCCTCGACGGATTTTTTAACGTTTTCCCGATTGTCTTTAAGATTTCCGGTAGTGATAACGTATTCGGCATAAACCTTGGAATATATATACATTTTTACGGCTTTTTCTTCAAAGTTAAGGTCGGGCGATTTTATAATAGAATCCATGTGCTCTATGATGTCGTTGTCGTATTTGTCTTTATCTTTTGTTTCTATATAAAGATTATCTACGCCGTTGTTTTTAAGCCTTAGTGCATCATTTTGAGAAAAAATTAGCGCTTTAGATCTATATAATATATAATTATCCCCCGATTTTAAATAAAGAGGATAATCCGAGTTTTTTCCAAAAATTAAACTTTCTATTATTATGGGAACATACTGGGCTTTTTCTGTCCGCATATCAAAAATTAAGATTATTTACTTTTAAATTATTTCGGATTTTAATCCTTTTTTTTGAACTCCTTCTTTAAATTCTTCGGCTTGTTTTTTTTCTCCTACTATAGTTCCGTAATGCATGGGAATGGATATATCGGCTTTAATTTTTAAAGCCGCTTCGACGGCTTCGGATGGTGTCATAACATAAGTTCCGCTGACCGGAATAAATAACAGGTCTATTTTTTCCGACGGGAGAGCGTCCATTTCCGGTATATGGTCGGTATCTCCGGTATGATACATTTTGACGCCTTGAAAAGTCACTATAAAGCCTAATTTATTGTCTTCTTTCGGATGATAAACCTTGTCCGGTTCTCTAAACTTGTTGATATTATATGCAGGGACGCCTTTTATATGCAAGTCTTTATAATCTATGGAATCGCCAGGTTTAATGATGACCATTTTATTATTGTATAAGCCTTCTATTTCGCCTTTTGTCATTTCGTTCATAAATAAAATCGTAGAATCCCTAATAATCTTATGAATATCATCCGGGGAAAAATGGTCGAAATGCTCATGGGATATAAAAATATAATCTGCTTTAGGTTCGCCCCCATGCAGTTTAAAAGGATCGAAATATATATTTACTTTACCGTCGCTTACCAAAAAACTGTCATGGCAAAACCGCTTAATTTCAAGACTTTTATATTTAAACATAAAAACCCCCTTAACGCGTTAAAAATTTAATTTATCTTTTATAATTCTATCATAGTTTTTGCCAATTTGTTAAATTTAATTAAATTATGTTAAATTATGTATTGTAATTGTATATGATTGTCATATATAATTATCAATTAAAGTTATTTTTTCGGCAAATATAAGCAAATATAAATTTATAATTTCTATATAGGAGAAATTCATGGCAAATTTAAGAGTTGCGATAAACGGATTCGGTAGAATAGGCAGGAATGTTTTTAGGGTTTTTCAAAGCAATATAGCGTCAGGCGAACAGGTTGAAATAGTTGCAATCAACGATATAACAAATCCTCAGGTGCTGGCACATCTTCTTAAGTATGATTCGGTTCACGGCAAAGCCCCTTTTTATGTCGGATACGATGCCGATCATATATTTGCCGATAACAGGGAAACTTTAATTACGGCGATAAAAGACCCTTCCGAACTTTTATGGAAACATCTAGGCGTGGATCTGGTTATAGAATCGACGGGGCTTTTTACAAACCGGGACGATGCCGGAAAGCATCTGCATGCAGGCGCTAAAAAAGTTTTGATTTCTGCTCCTGCTCACGATCCGGACGTTACCATAGTGCTTGGAGTCAACGATAAAATTTACGATAAAAGCAAACATTTCATCGTTTCTATGGCTTCATGCACTACGAACTGCCTTGCCCCGGTAGCAAAAGTGATACATGAAAATTTTACGATAGAAAAAGGCAATATGACAACCGCCCACTCATACACTAACGACCAGAGAATTCTCGATTTGCCTCATAAGGATTTAAGAAGGGCAAGAGCCGCTTCAGTTTCCATTATTCCTACTACTACCGGCGCGGCAAAAGCATTATGCGAGGTATTGCCGGAACTTAAGGGTAAGTTGGACGGGATGTCTTTGAGGGTTCCGACCCCAGACGTTTCGATTAACGACCTTGTATGCAAGGTTTCCAAAAAAACCTCCGCATTGGAGGTCAATTCCAAGTTGGAAGAGGCATCCGAATCGTATTTGAAAGGCATTCTCGGATTTAGCAAAGAACCATTAGTCTCGATAGACTATAGAGGCGACCGCCGTTCATCTATAGTCGATTCTTTAAGCACGAAGGTTATAGGAGACGACCTTGTAAAAGTTCTTGCATGGTACGATAATGAATGGGGATATTCCACGAGGCTTGCCGAAATGGCAGTTTTTATGATGAAATAAAGAAATAAAAAGACTAAAGAAAATTCCGGATGGATAATATCGTATATATAGACGAAATAGACATAAAAAATAAGACCCTGCTTATAAGAGTCGATTTTAACGTTCCTCTCGACCAAAACGGCAATATTACGGACGATACGAGAATA
Organism: bacterium; assembly: GCA_027319095.1. Classification (GTDB taxonomy): domain Bacteria; phylum SZUA-79; class SZUA-79; order Acidulodesulfobacterales; family Acidulodesulfobacteraceae; genus Acidulodesulfobacterium_A. The sequence goes on from DAHVNW010000023.1 coordinate 14,249, forward strand.
AGAGCAGTTTTGCCGACGATAAATTACTGCCTCGACGAAAATACAAAAATTATATTAATGTCGCATCTGGGAAGGCCTAAAGGCAAAAAAATCCCTGAATTGTCTTTACTTACGGTAGCGAAAAGATTAAGCAGGCTTTTGGATAAAGACGTTAAATTTGTCGGGGAATGTGTCGGAGAACTGGCGGAAAATATCGTCAAATCAGCAAGTTTAGGCGATATAATCCTTCTTGAAAACCTGAGGTTTTATCCGGAAGAAACGAATAACGACGAAGAATTCGGCAAAAAACTTGCTTCTCTTTGCGATATTTACGTTAACGATGCCTTTGCCACAGCGCACAGGTCTCATGCTTCAAACGTTGCGGTTACAAAGTTTGTAAATAAGTGCGCCGCAGGTTTTCTTATCAGAAAAGAACTAAATTATTTTACCAGAGCTATCGAAAATCCTATGAAGCCTTTTGTGGCCATTGTAGGAGGCGCGAAAGTTTCTGGAAAAATAGAAGTTTTATCTAATTTGGCGGATAAAGTTGACAAACTGATTATCGGCGGAGCGATGTCCAATACTTTTCTTAAGGCGTTGGGCAACGACATAGGAAGTTCTTTAGTAGAAGACGAGATGCTGGAGTATGCAAAGAAAACATTGAAAAAAATTAGCGAAAAAAAGATAAAGCTGTATCTTCCCGTCGATGTTGTAGTAGCCGATAAATTAGCCCCAAATGCGGAAACTAAAGTTACCACCATTCAAGAAATTCCAAAAGGCTGGATGGCTTTAGATATAGGGCCTGCAACCGTTACCCTTTTTACCGAAGCCATTCAAAACGCTAAAACGATTGTCTGGAACGGACCTATGGGGGTATTTGAAATGGACGCTTTCAGCAGGGGAACTTTTGCGCTGGTTTCCAGCGTAGCAAACGCCTATGCGTTAACGATAGTAGGCGGCGGCGATACCGACGTCGCTTTGCACAGGGCGGGCGAATTTGCAAAAATGTCTTATGTTTCTACCGGCGGAGGAGCATTTTTAGAACTTTTGGAAGGCAAGAAGCTGCCCGGAATAGAAGCGTTAATAGACTGTTTCAAAAAAAAATAATTTAAAGCGGCAAATTTAAAATTGTATATTTTTATTTGATGAAGAAAAAATTAATAATATTAATATCCATTTTCTTTCCAATCCTGTTTTTAGACCAGTTATTAAAATATATCGTAAATACAAGATTACCGTTATCTGAAAAGATAACGGTAATCAATCATTATTTTAATATAGTCCACGTTGATAATACGGGCGTCGCTTTTGGATTTATGAGCAATTATTCGGATTTGTTCATAATATTGTTCACGTCTTTAATAATAGCCGTAATAACATTTTTTTTATTTAAAACAAAGATTAATTCCAATTTATTTGCGATATCTTCTTCTTTAATTATTTCCGGAGCGTCTTCAAATCTTTTAAGCAGAATTTTTCAAAGATATGTAGTAGATTTTCTTGATTTTCATATATATGCCTACCACTGGCCCAGTTTTAATGCGGCGGACAGTTCCGTTGTAATAGGCACGATCCTGCTTTTTATATCGCTTATAAAATATATTTAAATTAAATTTTAAAAAAACGCATGGAAGTTTCTGCCGAAAAAAATTACGATTTCAAAAAAATAGAAGACGAACGCCAGCTTTTTTGGGAAGAAAAAAATATCTTCGCAATGGGTGACGCCGATAGCGAAAAGCCTAAATTTTATTGCCTCGAAATGTTCCCGTATCCTTCCGGGAGAATACATATGGGACACGTCAGAAATTACGCCATAGGAGATGCCATAGCCCGCTTTAAGAGATTAAAGGGTTTTTATGTGCTTCACCCGATAGGCTTTGACAGCTTTGGGCTTCCTGCCGAAAATGCCGCAATAAAAAATAAGACGAATCCTGCCGAGTGGACTAGGAGCAACATAGATTATATGATTAAACAGCTTAAAGAGCTCGGTTTTTCTTATGATTGGAACAGGCTAGTAATAACCTCTGACCCTACCTATTATAAATGGGAGCAGCTATTCTTTATACAAATGTTTAAAAAAGGGCTTGCTTACAAAAAGGTTTCTAACGTTAACTGGTGCGAATCATGCAATACTACTCTTGCCAACGAACAGGTGGAGAACGGAAAATGCTGGAGATGCGGCAATAGCGTAACCGTAAAGAATATGGAGCAATGGTTTTTTAAAATTACTGCTTATACCGAAGAACTTCTAAAATACATAGATACTTTAGAAGGATGGCCGGATAAAGTTAAAACCATGCAAAAGAATTGGATAGGAAAAAGTTCCGGTTTAAGCGTTTTTTTTAAGATTGAAGGACCTGATATAACACATGAAATTAATGGGATTAATGAACTTAATGAGCTAAAAAAAAACGGGGAAGAAAATATAGAAAACATAGAAATATTCACCACGCGTCCCGATACTATTTTTGGCGCTACTTTTATTGCTATGTCGCCTTTTCATCCGCTTTCCAAAAAACTAATTAAATTTCCTGAAACATCCTTAAAATTAGAGCGCATGATAAACGATTCTTTAATTTCAAAGGACGTTTCGGAAAAAGAAGGATTTTTCACGGGGCATTTTGCGATAAACCCGTTCAACGAAAAAAAAATACCTGTATATATCGCAAATTTTGTTTTAATGGATTACGGAACGGGAGCTATAATGTCTGTTCCGGCACACGACGAGCGCGATTTTGATTTTGCCAAAAAATACGGCATCGAAATAATTAAAGTAATAGAGCCCGCTAACGAACGGCAAATGCAAAACGACTGTAAAATCAAAGGTTCGGAAGTTCGGGAAAAAGTTGAACCTTTTCCTTTTACGTTTTCTGGAAAACTTGTTAATTCCGGGGATTTTAGCGGACTGTCATCCGAAGAAGCTAAGGAAAAAATTTCAACCTATGCCGAAGAAAAAGGTATAGGTAAAAAAGTCGTTAATTATAGGCTTAGAGACTGGGGAATATCGAGACAAAGATACTGGGGATGTCCTATACCCATAGTTTATTGCGAAAAATGCGGAACGATTCCCTTAAGCGAAGAAGACCTTCCTTTAGTGCTTCCGTGCGACGTAGTTTTTACCGGAGAAGGGACTTCGCCCCTTAAAAAACATGAATCTTTCGTCAGCGTAAAATGTCCCGTCTGCGGCGGAGATGCAAAACGCGAAACCGACACTATGGACACTTTTGTTGAATCTTCATGGTATTTTTTAAGATATACGCTTTTTAACCAAAACGGCGAAGTTCCTTTTAAAAGCTCGGATATCGATTACTGGATGCCGGTTGACCAGTATATAGGGGGAGTGGAGCATGCCGTTATGCATCTTTTGTATTCGAGATTTTTCGTTAAAGTTTTACGTGATTTAAACTATTTTAATTTGAGCGAGCCGTTTAAAAATCTTTTAACTCAAGGGATGGTCGTTAAAAACGGCGCAAAAATGTCTAAATCAAAAGGCAATGTAGTGGATCCGGATGGACTCGTTAAAAAATTTGGCGCGGATACCGTAAGATTGTTCGTTCTTTTTGCCGCGCCGCCTGAAAAAGACCTTGAATGGAACGATTCGGGTGTGGAAGGAGCGCATAGGTTTATCGGGAAATTTTATAAAACCGTTAAAGACTGCCAAAAAATTCTTAAAGATGTCGACGGCGGGTTTTTTATCGAAAGCAAAGATGTCGACGGCGAAACTAAAGAAAAGACGATGGGAAAGGAAGGATATGAAATAAAGAAAGCCGATATAAGCCGAAATGTCAAGGAAATGGTTTATAAATTAGGCAGGACGATAGAAAAAACCGAAATCGAAATGAACGGGCGCTATCATTTTAACACCGTTATCAGTTCATCTATGGAACTAATTAACGATTTTAACGATTATATAAACTTCTGCGCCGAAAATAAAAAGTCTTTGAGCAAATCAGATAAATATCTGCTTAAATACTTTTTGAGCTGCGTAACGTTAATATTATATCCGTTTATTCCCCATATTTGTTCCGAAGCGTTCGAAACATTAAACGGTTCCTATATAGAGAATGCCTGCTGGCCTGAAATTATAGATACCGGGTATATTCCCGAAAACTGCAATATCGCCGTTCAGGTTAACGGAAAAATGAGGGATTTGATAGCTGCGGAGATAGATTTAAGCGAAAATAAAGTCCTTGAAATTGCCCTTAACAGCGGTAAAATAAAAAAATACGTCGAAAACAAAAATCTAATTAAAAAAGTTATATACGTTAAAAATAAACTTATTAATATTATGTTATAATATAAGAATATTAAATGAACATGCAAAATAAAAATAAGTTTTTCATAGCCGTTTTGATTATTCTTGTGTCGGGATTAACTACCGCCTGCGGTTTTAAAATATTAAGAGGCAACGAAAGCGGCGTTATTAATTCCGGAGCCGAAGCAGTAAATAAGAGTTATAATAATATATCTGGCATATACGTCAAACCCTTCAAAAATTTAACTTATAAAAGCGGAATAGGAGTATATTTTTCAATAAATATTTCAAATAATCTTAACGTTTTAACCGATATGTTTACTTCTGATAAAAACGCCGCAAATTATTATTTAACGGGAAAGATTACGTCGGTTCAAAACAGCGTAATGTCCTATACCGGAGTTGCCGCAGCCGTGGATTACATGATAACCGTAAACGTAAACGTCAGCATGTATAAAACCGACGGGAAGATAATTTTCAGAAATATGGGCTTTTATTCGAGGGCAACTTATTTTAATTACATAAATCCGCTTGTAGCCCGCAAACAGGAAAAAATAGCAATAGAAAGGGTTTCTAAGAGAATTGCGCAAAAAATAGTAATATATATAGAAACAAGAAAATTAACTTCCTAAGCCTTTTTTATATTATTCTTTTCAAAGTTAAAATCTTTAAATTTTCGTATTTTTTTATACGCCGTAAGAGTTAATTTTGCTATAAAATAACCTAAAATTCCTCCGGCGATTACGTCTAAAGGATAATGTTCCCCGTCGTAAACGCGCGAGAAAGCGACTATAAAAGCAAGAATATAAAATAATTTTTTATGTTTGGGGAAAATATAAGAAAGGGCTACCGCTAAAGAAAAAGCTGTAACTGAATGGCCTGACGGGAACGAATCTTCCGTTAAATGTCTTCCAAGCAGATTTATATGGATTTCTCCGGCTTTTATAAGATTATGAAGGGCAACGACAGGTCTTGGTCTGTTGACTATTTTTTTTATCGCGATGTCCAAAATGCCGGGGGTTATTTGAGTCAGAAAAAGAAGATAAAAAGATTCTTTAAATTTCAAACGGTTATAAATATATGTATAAACTAAAACTATCCAGTAAACAACCCAGCCGTTTCCTAGAAAAGTAGCCGCCCTCATATTTTCGTTTAATATAGAGAAATGAAAATTATCGTTTATAAATAAAAAAAGAACTGTATCTAAACGGAGTAAATAGGAAAGCATAAATTTTATTTTGATTTTATCGATTATTGGTATATAATTTTAATAGAAATGTTCTTTCAATGCAACCTATAAAATAAAAAAATAGGAAAACCAGGGTATAAAATGCAGGCCGTAATAATGGCAGGAGGCTTTGGAACAAGGCTTAAACCGCTGACTAATAATGCTCCAAAGCCTATGATACACATAGCAAATAAGCCTATGATGGAGCATGTCGTTAACCTGCTTAAAACTTACGGAATTACCGATTTAATCGTTCTTTTATATGTCCAGCCGGAACTTATCAAAAATTATTTTAAAGACGGAACGGATTTCGGAGTAAAAATAGAATATGTTCTTGCAGAAGAAGATTACGGAACAGCCGGAGCTGTTAAGAATGTCGAAAATATACTTAAAGACGACGACTTCATTGTAATAAGCGCCGATATTATTACCGATATAAATTTAAAAAAACCGGCCGGTTTTCATACCGCCAGAAAAAGCGATGCCACAATAGTTTTAACGAGGGTAGAAAATCCTCTGCCTTTCGGAATAGTTATCGCGGATGCGGAAGGCAGGATAACCAAGTTCCTGGAAAAGCCTACCTGGTCTGAGGTATTCAGCGATACGATAAATACCGGGATTTATATTTTAAATAAATCGGCATTAAAAATTATTCCGGAAAAAAGCGAATTCGATTTCTCCAAAGACCTTTTCCCTATACTTTTGAAAGAGAATAAAAACCTTTTTGGACATATATCTTCAGGATACTGGAAAGACGTCGGCACGTTTTCCGAATACAGGCAGAGCCATCTCGATATTATTGCCGGTAAAATCGACCTTAATATAGACGGGGAAACGCTTGAAGGCAAAAACGTGAGAATAGGCGGGAAAAGCATTGTAGATATAAGCTGCGATATAGAAAACTCTATTTTAGGAAAAGACGTTCATATTCTTCAAAATTGCAAAATTAAAAACTGTGTTATAGGAGACAACTGTATCATAGGAGAATCGACGCAAATTAGCGGTTCGGTTATAGGAAAAGGTTCGAAGATAGGCCAAAACTGCGACATACAAGAAGCTATATTAGGATATAAATCGAGCGCAGATAACAACGTTTTTATAAGTTCCGGCGCAGTAATTTCGGATGCTTGCCATATAGGCTCAGGAGCAATTATCAATCCTAACGTAAAGATATGGCCGTTTAAAAATGTGGAAGACGGCGCTATATTATCCGAAAGCCTCATCTGGTCGGACAAGTGGAGCGCAAAAATATTCGGTCAATACGGAGTTACCGCTCTTGCCAATTTGGAGATTACTCCCGAATTTGCATCTAAGCTTGGGGCGGCTTTCGGAGCGACTATAGGAAAAAACAGGACGATTTCGGTATCGAGGGACAGCCATAAAACTTCGCGTCTTTTTTCGAGAGCAATGATGTCCGGAGTTCTTTCCGTAGGCGTCAACGTAAACGATTTCAGCGATACGCCTATATCCATAGTCAGATATCAGGCAAAACAGTTTAAAAGTTCGGGAGGAATACACGTTAGAAAACATCCATTCGAGAAAAAACTTTTAAACATTAAATTTTTCGATTCGAACGGATTAGACTTATCTACGCTTGGAGAGCAAAAAATAGAAAGATTGTTTTTCAGAGAAGATTATACAAGGGTAGCTTCCGAAGATACAGGAGAAATATTTTATCCTACGCATGGAACGGAATATTATACCGACGGCTTTCTTGCGACTATAGATTCAGAAAAAATAATAAAAAGAAAATTTAAAATCGTTATAGACTATTCTTACGGAAGTTCGTCGAAGATTTTTCCGGCAATAATAGGCAAACTTGGAATAGATTCCGTCCATCTTAACGCCAATTTAGACCAGACCAAGATAACGAAGACCGAAAAGGAATTTAAAAAATCGCTTAAAGAACTTTCGAGCATAGTGAGGTCTATCAATGCGGATCTGGGGATTTTTATCGATAACGGAGGGGAAAAAATTTATATTTGCGATGAAAACGGCGATAATATAGACGGAAATACCGCCTTGACTTTAATGTCCCTTTTGGTAATGAAGACCGAAAAAACGGTTAAATCTATTACCGTTCCGGTTAATTCGTCTTTTAATATAGCAAAAACGGCTAAAGATTATAACTTCGAAATATTTTTTGCAAAAAATTCTCCCAGTCGTATTATGGAAAAAGCTGCTAATTCTGGCGTGTATTTTGCCGGAGACGGCGAAGGCGGATATATTTATCCGAAGTTTATGCCGGCATTCGACGGAATGTATTCCGCGATAAAACTCCTAGAGATGCTTGCAAAGCTGAATACTTCGATTAAAAACGAACTGCGGTTTATAGAGCCGACCTATTTCGAATACAAAAGAGTTCCCTGCCCAACGGAGTTAAAGGGCTTTATAATGAGAAAATTTTTCGAGAAATACGGCGGCGAAAACGTTTCACTTATCGACGGAATCAAGCTGATAAAACCCAGCGGATGGGTCCTTGCCTATCCGACGTCGGAAGGAGCTCATTTCGATATTTTTGCGGAAAGCAGGGAAAAAGAGGAAGCGTCGGGACTTATAAGTAAATTTAGCGAAGACATAGAAACTTGGAAGAGCGAAAGAGACTTTGCCGCTTTGTCGTAATGCCAAAAGGGGTCAAAATTAAATTTAAAAATAGTTTTTGAAAAATATAGAGGGGTTTAATGCTTGAAAATATAGAGGGCGCAAAACCATTTGAAATAGAATTCGGCACATCCGGCTATAGAGGCAAAATAGCCGACGATTTTACTTATGAATCGGTTAAATTAGTTTCACAGGCGGTATGCGATTTTTTGACGGAAAAATACGGCGCCGGATTTCCTTCTAATAAGATAATCATAGGCTACGATACCCGTTTTTTATCCGAAGAATTTGCAAGAATAAGTGCTTCCGTTTTTTGTGCAAACGGCTTTAAAGTTATTTTTGCCGATACTTTTACCCCGACCCCCGTTATATCTATTAAAATATTAAAAGAAAAAGCTCTTGGGGCTATCAATATAACGGCAAGCCATAATCCTTACAACTATAACGGAATAAAGTTTTCTCCCGACTGGGGCGGGCCGGCATTGCCCGAAGACACCGAAATTTTAACTAAAAAATCAAACGAACTGCTTAAATCGCCAGGATATAAAATTATCGATTTCGAAGAGGCAAAAAGAAAAAATTTATTAATAGAGGAAGATTTCATAGGTTATTATATAGACCTGATAAAATCGAAACTCGACTTAAAACTTATTGCGGACAACAGTAAAAACCTGTATCCTTTTATTACTTCCCTGCACGGAACTTCGAAGGGTGTAATAGGAAAAATTTTGAAAGAGGCCGGTTACGAATTTAAGGAAATATATGAAGAAAGAGACGCTTTTTTTGCGCCAGGCTATGCCCCGGATCCTTCTGCAAAAAATTTAAAAGAGTTGAGTGCATTGATTGAAGAATATAATAAAAATAAAAAAACGGACGGTACGGAAAAAGTAGCCATGGGTTTCGCGGCAGATGGAGATGCCGACCGATACGGAATTTTAGACGAAGACGGCGACTTTGTAGAACCCAATATTATTTTCCCCCTTCTTTACAATTATTATATCGAAGGCAAAGGAATAAAAGGCGATGCTGCAAGAAGCGTGGCTACTACGGCTTTAGTGGACAGGGTCGCAAAATATTACGGTTTTAAAGTAATAGAGACTCCGGTAGGTTTTAAGTATCTCGGGAAATTAATATCGGAAGGGAAAGCGGTAATGGCGGGAGAAGAGTCTTCCGGCTTGACGGTAGCTGGGCATACCCCGGATAAAGACGGGATTTATACGTGCCTTTTGGTTTTAGAAATGATTTCGTATTATAAAAAGCCGTTAAAGGTTCTTGTTAAAGAACTTATGGAGAAATTCGGTCCGATTTACGCTAAAAGAATCAATGTTCCGGTAAATAAAGAAAAATTCAAAACCGAAATAGACGAAAAAATGGAAAAATTTCCAGCTGAATTCGAAGGAAAAAAAGTTATAGCCAAAAATACTACGGACGGCTATAAAATATTTTTCGACGACGATTCATGGCTTTTATCGAGGCTTTCGGGAACAGAAGATTTAATGAGAATATACGGGGAAGCCGACACCGAAGGAAATCTGGGCCTTTTAATCGAGTCGTTTCAAAAATATTTAATTTAAAATATATAATATAATAATAAAATAATAACAATAAAGTATCTGTTTTCAATTAATTTTTTTCTAATTAACTAAAAAATAATGTCCGTCATCAATTAAATTTACCCGATTAATGATGAAAATATTGGTAG
>DAHVNW010000024.1 GCA_027319095.1 bacterium
TTCAAAAATCCGGGTTTAATATTATCGATAAGTCGGAACTGCCCCATAAGATATGGAGAGACTGTATAAACTGCGTTAAATTCCCGGATTGCGACGAAACCGCCGTGATGCTTAGATTATAAATTTTAATACGGCATAGACAAATAGAAAGCTATATATTATAATAAATAATCATATAAATAAAAAAGGGGAACTTACCTGATGTTAAATATTTTTAGCAGGGAAGGACTGTCTGGAGATATAAGCCACGTTACTCCAGAAGAGGCATTAAAAATGATATCGGAGGATAGGAACAAAAATATAGTCGTGCTCGACGTTAGAGAGCCTCACGAATTTAACGGAAATTTAGGCCACATAGAAAGCGCAAAACTTATTCCCATAAAGCTTCTGCCGTCGAAAATTGACGAACTGGAAGCTTATAAAGATAAGGAAATAATTGCGGTCTGCCGCAGCGGCATAAGAAGCTATTCGGCCTGTGTGACGCTAAAAAGACACGGTTTCGGCAAAGTGCATAATCTTAAAGGCGGCATGCTTCTATGGAAAAAATCAGGGTTAAAATCCCATATTTAAAAAAACTTATTTGAAATATTAGACGATGAACAATAAAACTAAAAACGTCAAATTAAAAGAATTTTATGTTTTCGTCGTATCCGATTCCACCGGCGAAACTGCCGAAAAGGTTGCCAGAGCGGCAATATCGCAGTTTTCTATTCCGGACGTGCATCTTAAAAGGTTTTTATTGGTAGATTCCGAGTTAAAGCTCAGGGAAATAATTACCGAAGCCGCCGATAAAAGTGCTTTAGTTATTTTTACCCTTGTTAAAGACGGGTTTAGAAGTATTATGCTTCAGGAATCTGCCGAAAAAGGCATCGTAAGCATAGACATTATAGGGCCGGTATTAAATTCCATAGCAAATATTTTAAATCTGTCTCCGGAAAGAAAACCGGGCTTGATTCACAGAATCAACGACGAATACTTTAAAAGGATAGATGCTCTGGAATATGCCGTGAAGCATGACGACGGACAGAGGATAGACGAAATAGCGGATGCGGATGCTCTTATACTGGGAATCTCCAGAACGTCAAAGACGCCTTTATGCCTTTTTCTTGCGCAAAGAGGTTTTAAGGCGGCAAATATTCCGATAATAGATTCCCATAGCATAGACGAATCTGTTTATAAAATTCCTAAAGAAAAAATATTCGGGCTTATGTCCGACCCTGTTAGGATCGTAAATTTGAGAAAGGAAAGATTAAAGAGAATGGGGCTGCCTCTTTCTCAGGATTATGTTTCAAAGGAATCGGTAGAAAAAGAGCTTGCCCATTCCTCCGCTATATATTCTAAACTGAACGCGTATGTTATAGATATTACGGAAAAGTCGATAGAGGAAGCCGCCGCAGATATAATATCCCGCATAAACAACAAATAAATAAATAAATAAAATAGGAAAACGAGGAAATTAAATATAAATGAACGTTTTGAAAAAATTTCACATGCCTTCGGCAAGCGTTGAAGGGAGCGAGCCGTCTTGTAACGAAGGAGATGCCGAAAGCCGGGAGCATGCGAACGGCATGCCGTTAATGGATAACTTTGACGCCGTAATTTCGATAATAGAAGATTATTCCAAAAAAAAAGGAGTTAAATTCGAGGCTTATCTTTTTAATTCGAAAGTTTTAAAAATGGAATCCGAAGAAAGCAAAATATCCAATTATACCCTTGCCGAGACTAACGGCTTTAATATAAAACTTTTGGATAAAAAGAAAACAAGTTTTTCTTACTGCCTTGGGTTCGAAGAACAAAAAATTACAGATACGTTAGAAGTTGCTTTTTCTCTTTTAAAATTTATGGACGAAAACGAGCATTTCGATTTCGCCGAAAAAGACGAAAGTTTAAACGACCCGGAGTTTCCCGAAAAATTAGGCGTCTATTCAAAAGACCACGATTCTATAAGCGTAGATAAGAAGAAATCCCTTTTAACCGAAATGGAAGAAACGGCATATTCGTACGATAAAAAAATATATAAAGTCGATAAGCCTTCCTATTCCGAAACTTTAATACATAAAAGGCTCCGCAATTCAAAAGGGGTCGATATATCTTCAAAAAAGACTTTTTATGAAATATTTTTATCAGTAGCATCTAAAGACGGCAACGATGCCGGTTCCGGATTCGATTTCGATTTTTCCCATAATTTCGATTCGTTAAAATTTAAAAAAACGGCTATGAATGCCGCAAAAAAAGGGGTGGACCAGCTAGGCGCCAAAACTGTTTCAAGCGGAAATTACGATATAGTTTTCGATAATTATGCGTCGTCGGAGCTTTTAGGAATACTTAAGCAGTCTTTTTACGCCGACAATGTTTTCAAAAAAAAATCCCTGCTCGAAAACAAAACCGGCAAGAAGGTATTTTCCGATAAATTGGATATTGCCGACGACGGCCTCTTATACGGCGGAGCCTCGACGGATATATTCGACGGCGAAGGCGTTAAAATGCAAAAGAAAGATTTATGCGCGGCCGGAATAATAAACTCTTATCTTTACGACATCGAATATGCAAACCGGTTCGGCGTAAAATCTACGGGAAATTCCGTCAGCCGCTCTTTTACCGTTCCGCCTTCCGTCGGTTCGTCAAATTTTTTTATAAAGAACGGCAATACGGGTCTTATAGATATAATCGGTTCGCTTAAAGATGGATTATATATAAACGAGCTTATGGGGCTTCATACGGCAAAGCCTTATACCGGCGAATTTTCGCTTGGGGCATCCGGTTTTTACGTTAAAAACGGAAAGTTGGATTTTCCGGTTAAAGGAATAGTGTTAAGCGGAAATCTTATGGAGCTTTTTAATGGAATCGTAACCATAGCTAATGATTTACGTTTTTTCGGTTCCACAGGTTCCCCTTCGATATTATTCAAAAAAGTTCAGGTTTCTGGAAAATAAAGGAGTATATTAACATTGGTAGTTAAATTATTAAAAAGCATATTCGGAACCAGCAATCAAAGAGAAATTGCAAAACTAAGGCCCCTGGCAGAAAAAATAAATTCTTTGGAACATAAGTATTCTAATATTTCCGGCGACGAAATCAAAGGAATGACTTTTAAATTCAAAGAAGAATTAAACGGGCTTTCGAGCGCGGAGCAGTCAAAAAAATTAGACGATATGCTCCCGGATGCTTTCGCCGTAGCAAGGGAAGGAATTAAAAGAGCCCTCAATTTAAGGGCATTCGACGTTCAACTTATCGGCGGAATGGTCCTGCACTCCGGAAAAATTGCCGAAATGGCGACAGGCGAAGGAAAAACGCTTGTAGCCGTTATGCCTGCATATCTTAACAGCCTTACGGGAAAAGGCGTTCACGTTATTACAGTAAACGACTATCTTGCCAAAAGGGATTCGGAATGGATGGGCAAGGCTTATAATATTCTCGGCCTTTCGGTCGGGGCAATAACGAACGATTTGGAAGACGAAGACAGAAAAATCGCCTATAACTGCGACGTAACTTACGGGACTAATAACGAATTCGGTTTCGATTATCTAAGGGATAACATGAAATATTCTCTCGACGATTACGTGCAGAGAGATTTGAATTACGCGATAATCGACGAAGTAGATTCGGTGCTTATCGACGAAGCCAGGACGCCCCTTATAATTTCCGGCGAATCGGAAGAAACTACCGAATTGTATTATAATGCCGATAAAGCGGTGCGCTTATTAAAAAAAGATTCCGATTTTACCGTTGACGAAAAATTAAAAACCGCTATATTGACGGAAGAAGGAATAGAAAAAGTCGAAAAATCGCTGAATATAAAAAATATTTACGACCCGCGAAATTTAGATATGCTTCACGCTATAAATCAGTCTTTAAGAGCGCATGCCTGTTATTTCAATGAGGTCGATTATCTCATAAGGGACAATCAGGTCGTCATAGTGGATGAGTTTACCGGCCGCATTATGAACGGCAGGCGTTACGGGGAAGGGCTGCATCAGGCGTTGGAAGCCAAAGAACGCCTTAAGGTAGAGGGTGAAAATCAAACCCTTGCCACCATAACATTTCAGAATTTCTTTAGAATGTACGATAAGCTGTCCGGCATGACCGGAACTGCCGATACCGAAGCCGAAGAATTTAAAAAAATATACAATTTAGACGTAGTAGTAGTGCCGACGAATAAGCCTATGATAAGAAAGGATTACTCCGACCTTGTTTTTGCTACCGAGGCCGAAAAATTTAACGCCGCAGCCGAAGAGATTATGGAAAAATACGGAAACGGACAACCGGTTCTTGTCGGAACGGTTTCCGTGGAAAAATCGGAAAGGCTTAGCGGAATTTTAAAGAAAAAAGGCATTCCTCATTCCGTACTTAATGCCAAAAACAACGCAAAAGAAGCTCAAATTATTGCGAATGCAGGTCAGAAAAAATCTGTAACCATATCTACCAATATGGCGGGAAGAGGCACGGATATAGTTCTGGGAGAAGGGGTTAAAGACCTCGGCGGACTTCACGTAATCGGCACCGAAAGGCATGAATCGAGACGCATAGATAACCAGCTCAGAGGAAGGTCCGGCAGGCAGGGCGATATAGGTTCTTCAAGATTTTACGTGTCTTTAGAAGACGATTTAATGAGAATATTCGGTTCCGAGAGACTTGCCCCGTTTTTGGAAAAGTTAGGATTAAAAGACGGACAGGCTATCGAGCACGGCATGATTTCCAAAGCTATCGAAAACGCGCAAAAAAAAGTGGAAGGCCATAATTTCGACATAAGAAAAAATCTTATCGATTACGACAACGTAATGAATAAGCAGAGGGAACTGATATACTCTTACAGACGGAGGATACTGCAAACAGGTAAATTCGAAGAAATTTACGACGATATTTTATTCGATATTAAATCGTTAACGGAGTCTTATTTCGATACGTATATTTCCGAAAAATCTCACGGCGAAAATTGGGACATCGAAGGGCTTTTCGAGGTTATAAAAGCAAACTTATCGGTAGATATGGCTTCTATGCCTATAGAATCTTTTAATTTCAATCATGCTTCCGCTCCCGTTTCTGTTCAGGCGGCGTTAAAAAAAATGCCCCGGAGCGGACTTTTTGATTTAACGGAAGGTTTAATCAAAAAAAACATAGACGGTAAGATAGCTTCGTTTCCGGAAGAAGAGCAGGTTAATATAATTAAGGCTTTATATCTGCAAGCCGTCGATAGTCTTTGGAAGGATGCGTTGACCTCTTTAGACGTCTTAAAAGAAGGCATAGGGCTCAGGGGTTACGCCCAGGTAAATCCCCTGATAGAATATCAGAAAGAAGCATACGGGCTATTCATTAACATGCAGTTCAGAATGAAAGAGGAGGCTTTAAACTCTATTTCTACCGTGCAGTTCGAGGAAAATTTAAACGCCGAAGATATACTTGCAGGGGCGGGGCTCCTTTCCGAAAATATCGTTATGACGCATAACGAAACCGTATTAGGCGCAGAAGAGAAGCAAAAACCGATAGTAAAACCCAAAAAAATAGGAAGAAACGAACTCTGTCCGTGCGGCAGCGGTAAAAAATACAAAAATTGTCATGGAAAAAACCAATAATTTTTTATTTTCCGGTAAATATTGCGGATTAAAAAAAAATAAAGCTTTAGATTTGGGATTAATGATTTCTAAAGTTCCGCTCCGGGTCAGCGCCGTTTTTACTAAAAATAAGATTAAAGCGGCTCCCGTCGTAATCTCCAAAAAGAATTCCAAAAATATCATAAAGGCTCTAATCGTAAATTCTGGGAATGCGAATGCGTGCAACGGAAAATACGGTTTTGAGGACGCTAAAAGAGTCGCGCTATCCGTCGCTAAAAAAACGGGGGCGGATGAGAGCAATATTTTTATATGTTCTACCGGACTCATAGGCGAAAGGCTCGACGCTTCCAAAATAGAACGCGCGGTTAACGAATTAGCCGAATACGCGTCTGGAGAAGAATCAGGTTTTAACGATTTTGCGGAAGCCATTATGACGACCGACACCTTTTCCAAGACTTCGTTCAAGGACGTTCTCTTAAACGGCGCAAAATATAAAATATTCGGAACGGCGAAAGGATCCGGCATGATAATGCCGAATATGGCAACGATGCTTGCATTTATATTTACCGACATTCCAATAGAAAAAGAAATTGCCGACGAAATGTTTAAAGAATGCATAGGGGAGTCTTTTAATTCGATAACCGTTGACGGAGAAACTTCGACTAACGATACCGCCGCTTTTTTTTATCCCGCCGAAAATCCGCTAATTAAGAAGCGCGGAGCAAATTATAACGCAGCGAAGGCCGCCCTTTCGGATTTATGTTTAGACCTTGCGAAAATGATAGTTAAGGACGGAGAAGGCGCCACTAAATTCGTCCGCGTTACCGTTAAAAACGCATATACGGAATCAGGCGCAAAAAAAATTGCCTTAACTGTCGCAAATTCGCCTTTATTTAAAACTATGATTACAGGTGAGGATTTAAACTGGGGCAGGATAATGGCGGCCGTCGGAAGGGCCTCCGTACCGCTAAAATCCGATAAAATAGATATTTATATAAACGATAAAATTATAGTCGAAAATTCAGCCGCATCTAAAAAATTAACTAAAGCAATAGAAGAAACGGTTTTGTCGCCTGACGAAATAGAATTAACGATAGATTTAAAATGCGGTAAAAAAAGCCGGTCCGTCCTGACGTGCAACTTTACGCGCGAATATATCGATATAAACGCGTCTTATAGAAGTTGACTTTCTTAAATTAAACGCAGAATTTATGAAAATCCCTGTTTTATATTATCATAAAATAGACTATCCAAAGAAAGACGCCGTGTATAAGGGATTGTACGTTACTCCGAAACAGTTTGAAAGACAGGTGGCTTTATTGAAACTTTTTGGATACGATACGGTAAATCCAAAGGAAATTTTATCTTTTGTCTTAGGGCATAAGTTACCGGTAAAAAAACCTTTGCTGATAACTTTCGACGACGGATACGAAAATAATTACTTAAATGCTTATCCCATATTAAAAGATGCAGGTTTTTCTTCGCTTATATTTATAAGCACGGGTTTCATAGGCAAAAAAAACGCCATTTCCGACGAAAGAGAGAAGGCAAAAGAAAAC
Source organism: bacterium (assembly GCA_027319095.1). Lineage (GTDB taxonomy): Bacteria > SZUA-79 > SZUA-79 > Acidulodesulfobacterales > Acidulodesulfobacteraceae > Acidulodesulfobacterium_A. Next base: position 7,109 of record DAHVNW010000024.1, read on the forward strand.
TTTTTAAATAAAAGCGAAATAAAGGAAATGTTCGAAAGCGGTTTTTTTATCGGTTCGCACGGAATCAACCATTATTTTTTAGACCGTCTCGAAGAAGGGGTTTTAATAGGCGAGCTTATAGCATCCAAGGCTTATCTCGAAAACATCACGGGCGCGCCCGTCGATTTTTTTTCTTATCCTTTCGGCGCTTATAACGCAAAAGTTATGAGGGCAGTTAAAAATGCCGGCTATACCGGAGCGTTTACGACTGAAAAGGGAAAAGTCGGGTCGGGGGATAATTCTTACGAATTAAAAAGGATACCCGTCAACGGATATAATAATATTTTTAATTTTCTTTATAAAATATTTTTCTTGCAATAAAATGATAAAAATGATAAAAATTATAAGTTATACATTATAAAAATTAACTAAAAATTAATCAAACAAAGCACAGCTAAACTAATCGTACCCGCTTATTAATTTGCGCTTGAAGCGTTTTGCGTAGGCGGGGAGAAAAAAGCGCAAAAGGAGACTAAAATGCCGTTTAACGTTACAATTAAACAGTTACTGGAAGCCGGAGTCCATTTCGGACATCAAACCAAAAGGTGGAACCCAAAGATGAAACCTTATATATACGGGGCAAGAAACGGGGTTCACATAATCGACCTTCAAAGGGCATTGCCTTATTTTGCCACGGCTTACGACAAGCTGTTCGAAATGGCAAAAGAAGGCAAAACCATACTTTTTATAGGAACTAAAAAACAGGCAAGCCCCATAATCGCCGAGGAGGCAAAAAGATGCGGCATGCCGTATGTCAACGAGAGATGGCTCGGCGGCATGATAACGAATTTTGCAACCATAAAACTTTCGATTCAAAGACTAAAAGAACTCGAAGCGCTTAAAGAATCCGAAGAATTTTCAAAATTTACGAAAAAAGAAATGGCCAGGATGGAAAAAGAAATAATTAAGCATCAGAAGGTTCTTAACGGCGTAAGGGATATGAACGTAATACCGGAAGCAGTTTTAATAATCGACGTCCATCATGAAATTATTGCGGCAAAAGAGGCAAAAAGGTTAGAAATTCCTATAATCGGAGTAGCCGATACGAATGCCGATCCCAATCTTGTGGATTGGATGATACCCGGCAACGACGATGCCATAAGGGCAATTAAACTGATTTTAAGCATAATGGCGGATGCTATCATAGAAGGCAGAAAGGTTTACGAAGAAAAAACAGGCAGGGGCAAAGAACAGTTTGTATCGGAAGGAGTTATTACGGAAGAAACCTTTGCAGCGGTTGGAGCTTCGCCCACAGCCGTCGCGCCTAAGCTGGAATCGGAATTACCGGAGACGGAGAGCGAAGAAGAAGATGATATTTCTATATAGTACTAAATAAAAGTCGAAATTATTAACTTTACAAAGCAATCCGCTATATAATTTCGTAAAAATTTTAAATTAAATTTTAAATATAAAGGTAAAGGTAAAGGTAAAGATAAAAGGAGGACGACTAATTGGAAAAAACCCAGAATATAAGCGCAGAACTTGTTAAAAATTTACGTTCCATGACTGGAGCCGGTTTCGTGGACTGCAAGAACGCTCTTGCGGAAACAGGCGGAGACCTGGAAAAGGCCGTAGAATCGCTGAGAAAAAAAGGGCTTGCGAAAGCGCAGAAAAAAGCCGGCAGGGAAGCCAAAGAAGGATTGATATATTCTTATATACATGCAGGAGGAAGAATAGGAGTCCTTATAGAAATTAACTGCGAAACCGATTTTGTCGCAAGGACGCCCGAGTTTCAGGAACTCGCCAAAAATATAGCGATGCATGTAGCCGCCGCAAATCCTTTATATATTAAAAGAGACGCAGTCCAACCCGAAATTATAGCGAAAGAAAAAGAAATTTACAGAGAGCAGCTTGCGTCTATGGAAAAACCGCAGGCGGTTAAGGAAAAGATAATCGAGGGTAAACTCGAAAAATATTTTCAAGACGTCTGCCTGCTAGAGCAGCCTTTTATCAAAGACCCTTCTAAAAATATTTCGGCCGTAATAGACGCCGAAGTCGCCAGATTAGGAGAAAATATAGTCTTAAAAAGATTCGTAAGATACCAGTTGGGAGAATAATGCAGGACCAAATTAGATATAAAAGAATACTGCTTAAGGTCAGCGGAGAGGCTTTGGCAGGAGCAAGCAAATGCGGAATCGACCCGTCCGTCATAAATTTCGTATCGGATGAAATAAAATCGGTTGCCGACGTCGGCGCGGAGGTAGCCGTAGTTATAGGCGGAGGCAATATATTCAGGGGGCTTGGAGCATCTTCCGCAAAGCTGGGAATAGAGCGCACCCAGGGAGACTATATGGGTATGCTTGCCACGGTAATAAACGCCCTTGCGCTTCAAGCCGGACTGGAAGACAACGGCGTCATATCGCGGGTTCAGACGGCCATCGCGATGCAGCAGGTTGCAGAACCGTATATAAGGCGCAGGGCATTGCGCCATTTGGAGAAAAAAAGGGTGGTTATATTTGCGGCAGGGACCGGCAACCCCTATTTTACTACCGATACCGCGGCATCTCTTAGAGCCATGGAAATTCACGCAAACGTGATATTAAAGGCTACGAGAATAGAAGGCGTTTTTAGCGACGACCCGCTTATAAATAAGGATGCGGTCAAGTTTGAAAAGCTTTCTTATATCGACGTCCTAAATAAAAATTTAAAAGTTATGGATTTTACTTCTATATCTCTATGCATGGACAATAAGCTGCCCATAGTAGTTTTTAATTTACTGGTTAAAGGAAATTTATTAAAGGTAGTCAAAGGAGAATCTATAGGCACCGTAATTACAAGTGATTAATTTTTGTTAAATCGGGTTAAATCGAGGTTGCGCTTCATGAACGAATCTGCGTTTATCAATGAAACTAAGTCGAAAATGTCCCATGCAATATCATCTTATAAAAGCGAACTTGTAAGGATAAGAACGGGAAGGGCATCTACGGGCTTAATCGATTCCGTAAATATAGAATACTACGGTTCTATTTCTCCTATAATAAGGCTTGCCTCTATTTCCGTTCCGGACGGCAGGACTATTACTATTAATCCCTACGATGCAAGTTCCCTTTCCGCCATAGAAAAAGCAATACAAAAATACGACCCTTCTTTAAATCCTTCCAATGACGGGAAAAGCATAAATATTATAATACCGGCTTTAACTCAGGAAAGACGCAAGGAAATTATAAAGCAGGTGAATAAATTATCGGAATCGATTAAACAGGAGATAAGGAATTTCAGGCGGTTAGCAAACGAAAAAATAAAATCGTCCGAAAAATCAAAAGAGATTTCAGAGGACCAGTCTTTTAAAATTCAAAAAAAAATACAGGAACTGACGGATAGTTTTATAAAAGAAATAGACGAAATAACAAAACATAAGGAAAAAGAAATATCGGAAGTATGACTTTTAAAAATATCCCAAGCCATATTGCCGTTATAATGGACGGAAACGGCAGGTGGGCGAAAAAAAGAAACTTAGCAAGGATATACGGACATATAGAAGGAATAAAATCTTTAAAATCTGTTATAAAAACCGCTATAAAATATAAAATAAAGTATCTTACGGTTTACGCGTTTTCCTCGGAAAATTGGCAGAGACCGCCGGAAGAAGTCGTTTCTTTAATGGAGCTTCTCGACGAATATATTAAAATCGAGCTTCCTTACCTTATAAAAAATAAAATCGAGCTCCAATTTATAGGCAACATAGAGAAAATTCCCGAAAAATCAAAATCGGCTTTGTTGGACGCCGTCCAAAAAACTAAAAATTTAGGCGGTTTAATTTTAACGCTTGCCTTAAGTTACGGTTCGCGGGAAGAAATATTGAACGCGGTCAGTAAAATAGCCGAAAGCATAGAAAAGGGAGACGTTAAAGTTAAAGACATAAGCGGCGAATATTTTTCGTCCTGTTTATACACGGCCGGCGTTCCCGACCCTGACCTTCTTATCAGGACTAGCGGGGAATATAGGCTGTCTAATTTTTTGCTTTATCAGACGGCATATACGGAGTTATATTTCACCAGGACTTTATGGCCGGATTTCAGAGGAAAAAATTTGGTCGCCGCAATGAAAAATTACGAAAAAAGGATAAGAAGATTTGGAAAAACCCATATTTGACTCCAAAAGGTTTATATTCGGGATTATTTTCGGAATAATAATTATTTTATCGATATTCCTGTTTAATATATACGAATTTTTTTTTGTTTTTGCAGCCCTTGCCTCGCTATCGGTTTACGAGATATTCTCAATTTTCGATTTAAACGAATATAAATATTTTATACTTCCTGAAATACTTTCCATATTAACCGGATTTTCTTTTGCTTTTTTAAAAAGCGAAGCGTTTATATTCGTCTTTTTCCTTTCGGCTTTTTTAATTTTATTGAAGAACGTGCTTTTTTTTAAAGCAGATTCGGGGAAAGGCATATTTTTGGACATATTTTCTTTAGTATATGCCGGCTTTTTTATATCCTTTTTGCTCAAAATCATGGAACTTTCCGGCGGGAGATATCTTCTTTTATTGTTGTTCATTCTCGTATGGGCATCCGATATTTTTGCGTATTACGGGGGACGGCATTTCGGCAGGCATAAGCTTTTTTTATCGTTAAGTCCAAAAAAAACGGTGGAAGGAGCAGTAATAGGATTTTTTTCGGCAATGCTTATAGGGCTTATTTTTAGGATTTTTATCTACGACTACAAAATATTTACGCTTGTTTCGTTTACCGTCTTGTCGTCCGTAACCGTCATTGCCGGAATGGTAGGAGATTTAACCGAATCGTTGATTAAAAGGGCAGGAGAGAAAAAAGATTCGGGATATTTAATTCCGGGGCACGGCGGCATTTTAGACAGGATAGACAGCATGGTGCTTGCGGCGCCGTTTTTTTATTATATAGCGGCATATTATTTAAAATTTTAAAAAATATTAATTATGCGCAACGTATTTCTTGCCGGTTCGACAGGGTCTATAGGAAAAAGCGCTTTAGAAGTTGCCGTTAAATATCCCGATAAAATTTCAATAAAAGGTTTGGCGGCCGGACATTTTTCGGAAGAGCTAAAAAAGCAGGTTATTAAGATTAATCCTCTTTACTGCGTACTTTCGACGAAGGCGGAATCTGAAAAAGCAGAAGATTCGCTGAAAAATTTTAAAGGTATGGCGACAAAATTTTTATACGGCGACGAAGGTTTTAAGGAGGCCGTTTCCGACGATATTTTCGATATAGTTCTTAACGCCATAAGCGGTTCTTCCGGTCTTATACCGTCTTACCTGGCTCTTGCCGCAGGAAAAAACCTTGCGCTCGCAAACAAGGAATCCATGGTAATGGCCGGCGAAATACTCAATAAAACGGCTAAAGCTTCTAAAACCGAAATTATTCCGGTAGATTCGGAACATTCGGCGCTGTTTCAATGCTTAAGATGCGGAATAAAACCGGACGTTAATAAATTAATTCTTACCGCTTCAGGCGGTCCGTTTTATAATACGGACAAATCGGACTTTAAAAGCATTACGGTCGATATGGCTTTGAACCACCCTAAATGGAAAATGGGAAAAAAGGTAACCATAGACTCTTCGACTCTCGCAAATAAAGGACTCGAAATAATAGAGGCCTTTTTTTTATTTAATGTCGAAGAAAGCATGATAGAAGTACTTATACACCCTCAAGCGTCGGTTCACTCCATGGTAGAATTTAAAGACGGTTCTATTATAGCGCAAATGGGCGATGCCGATATGAAAGGGCCTATAGGTTACGCAATGTCCTATCCGCAAAGATTTCACGGTCTTATGAAGCCTGTTAATCTTGCGGAAATAGGCAGACTGGATTTTTTTGCCCCTGACGGCGAGAAGTTTCCGTTTTTAAATCTTGCAAGATATTCTTTGCGTATCGGTAAAAGCATGCCGGCGATTTTCTGCGAGGCGAACGAAATTTTCGTCAATTTGTTTTTGAACAAAAAAATATCGTTTAATCAAATAGCCCAAAACGTCGAGAAAGTTATGGAAATGCACGAGCCGTTCGAATTAAAGGCAATAGAAGACGTTGTCGAAGCAAAAATGCAGGCAGCATCGATTTCTAAGAAATATTTTAAATAAATCTTTTAAACAAATCGGATTTATTTATTTTCAGGGGGAAAATCCCCCTTCCTTTTTTTCTTCATATTTCCCTCCGGTTTGTTATATAATATGTACATATAGATATAGTTTTAAAGGTATCCGGTTTAAATCGCGCGCCTTAACAAGTTTACTAAGGAGGTTCATACCCGTTTATGATAATAGAATCTTATTTGGGAAAGTACCCAAAAATCGACGAAACGGTATATTTATGCGAAAATATCGTTATCGTGGGAGACGTCGAAATAGGAAAAAATTCAAGCATATGGTACGGTTCGGTGGTTAGGGGAGACGTTAACTATGTCAGAATAGGAAAAAACACTAACGTTCAGGACAACAGCGTTCTTCACGTTCAGCACGATACCGGGCCGCTCATAATCGGCGACGGCGTTACCATAGGACACAGCGTCAATCTTCACGGGTGCGAAATAGGGGACAACTGTCTTATAGGCATAGGAGCAATAGTTTTGACGGGCGCGCGCGTCGGCAAAAACAGCATAATAGCCGCCGGAGCATTAGTCAAGGAAAATGCCGCAATACCGGAAGGTTCATTAGTTGCGGGTATTCCCGGGGTCGTTAAGAAAAGTCTGAGCGGCAAAGAAATAGAATCCATTAAGGAATCCGCGTTTAATTATATAAATTACGTTAAAAAATACAGAGGCGAATAAAAACCCAAAATTAAATTTGGAAATTATGCCATTTACGAAGCAACCTCGCGTAGCTCGCTAATCCGGCTTTTTAAGCGCATAATTCCGTTAAATTTTAAACTGCAAAGCATTAGCAAGGTGAGCGACGTTGGCAAGCAAGGCTTCGATAGATATAGGAACCAATACAGTCAGGTGTTTGATAACCGGACATAAAAATAGCTTCTTGAGCCCTCTATATGTCGATATGAAAATTATCAGGCTCGGCGAAAATTTTAAAAAAGAGGGCGTTATAACTACCCAGGCAATTCACAGGCTTTCCGACGCCTTAGAAATATATATTAAGGAGATTAAGGGCTACGGCATCGACCCTAAAGACGTCGTTATCACAGGCACCAGCGTTTTAAGGGATGCTTCTAACGCATCTTATGTTAGAGATATTGTTTTTAAAAAATTCGGACTCGAAATTGATATTATTACCGGCGAAAAAGAAGCGCTTATAACCCTTAACGGAATTTCTAAATGTTTTAAAGGCATAAAAGAGTTTTATTCGATAGATATAGGCGGCGGTTCGACCGAATATGCCTGCGTTAAAGACGGCGCGCCTTTATGGAAATACAGCTTAAATATGGGCGTCGTGCATTTGACCGAAGAAATAGTTAAGTCCGACCCTGTATCGAACGACGACCTGATGAAACTTGAACGCGAAATAAACCTTAAGCTGTATAAGCTAAAAAGAGAAATAAAAGAAAGCGGATTTTCGTTTAGACCGCCAGGCGCTGACCCAAATTCCGTTCCGCAGGTTTTATTTGGAACGGCCGGAACCGCGACGACCCTTGCCATGGTAGATTTAAAAATGAAATTTTACGACAGGCTGAAAGTTCACGGGTATTTTTTAAAAAAGGAAAACATTCTAAACATTTATGAAAGATTTATCGCTTCAAAAATAAAAGACAGGTTAAATATCGAAGGGGTGGAAGCAGGCAGGGAAGACCTCGTGCTTGCGGGAACGGCAATAATGTTAAAAAGCATCGATTTTTTTGAGGTTTCCGGTTTTACAGTTTCGGAATGCGGACTCTTAGAAGGGCTGATTTCATAAAAAAATAATTTTAACAAGGAGAATCGTAAAAATGAAAGAGATTATAACGGAATCGTTAAGTTTCGACGACGTTCTTATAGCGCCGGATTATTCGGAAATACTCCCAAAGGATGTCGGTTTAAAAACGAAATTTTCCAGAAATATAACGTTGAATATTCCGTTAGTCAGCGCCGCCATGGATACGGTTACCGAAGCGAGAACCGCTATCTCTTTAGCGCGCGAGGGTGGCATAGGCGTTATCCATAAAAACCTGACCATAGACGAACAGAAGGCGGAGGTTGACAAAGTTAAAAAATCGGAAAGCGGAATGATTACTAATCCCGTAAAAGTCAATCCCGGCGACAAAATATCTTTTGCTTTAGACCTTATGAAGAAATTTATGATTTCGGGAGTTCCGGTAGTAAAGGGCGAAAAATTAGTCGGAATACTTACTAACAGGGATTTAAGATTTTCGGTGAACTTGGACGAAAAAGTTTCCGAAGTTATGACTAAAGACCATCTTGTAACAGTGCCGGTCGGGACTACGTTAGAAGATGCTAAAAAAACGCTGCACGAAAAGAAAATAGAAAAACTGCTCGTAGTCGACGACGATTATAGCTTAAAAGGTTTAATAACCATTAAAGACATAGAGAAAATTAAAAAATATCCCAACGCGGCAAAGGATTCTCTTGGAAGGCTAAGGGTTGCCGCTGCCGTCGGAATCGCTAAAGATACGGAAGACAGGGTTAAAGCCCTTATAGAGGCCGAAGCGGACGCTATAGTCATAGATACCGCCCACGGCTATTCCAAAGGCGTTATCGACATGGTAAAACATCTGAAAAAACGCTATAATATCGACATAATAGCCGGCAACATCGCTACTAAGGAAGCTGCGGAAGCGCTCGTTAAAGCGGGGGTAGATGCCGTCAAAGTCGGTATTGGTCCTGGTTCCATATGCACTACGAGGGTGGTTGCCGGCGTAGGCGTTCCGCAGTTGTCGGCTATAATCGAATGTTCGCGCGTTTACGATAAAAGCGGCGTTCCCGTAATAGCAGACGGAGGAATAAAATTTTCCGGTGATATTGTCAAGGCTATAGCGGGCGGAGCAAACAGCGTGATGATTGGAAACCTTTTTGCAGGCACGGAGGAAAGCCCGGGAGAAACCATAATTTATCAGGGAAGAAGCTATAAAGTTTACAGGGGCATGGGGTCTCTCGGAGCTATGGTCAGCGGTTCAAAAGACAGATATTTTCAATCGCACGTCCGGGACGAATCCAAGTTCGTTCCCGAAGGCATCGAAGGAAGGGTTCCATACAAAGGAAGTCTTTCCGAAGCGGTAAATCAACTGATAGGCGGTTTGCGCGCCGGAATGGGCTATTGCGGCGTTCGTTCCATAGAAGAACTCAGGACTAAAACTAAACTTATAAAAATTACTTCTTCGGGGCTTAAAGAAAGCCACGTCCACGATGTAATAATAACGAGGGAGGCGCCTAATTACAGGCTCGATTAAACTTATGACGCCCCCGCAAAAAAAACGTTCCAAAATACTTATAATTGATTTCGGCTCGCAATATACGCAGCTAATTGCCAGAAAAATAAGGGAAAGTAAAGTTTATTGCGAGATATACGCGTTTAATTCGGATATAGAAAAAATAAAAAATTTCGAACCCGACGGTATTATTCTTTCCGGCGGCCCTTCTTCGGTTTATGACAAAGGCGCGCCTATTATTTCAAAAGATATATTTCAATTAGGCGTTCCTTTTCTTGGAATATGCTACGGTATGCAGATTATGGCGCATCTTCTGGGAGGCAAGGTAATGCCTGCAAAAAACCGCGAATATGGACACTCTAAACTAGAAATTATTAATAGAAGCAAAATTTTAGCCGGATGCGGAAAATCGAGCTTAGTCTGGATGAGTCACGGCGACTTAATAGTTAAAATACCGGACGGCTTTGTTATAAATGCGCAGACCGAAACGTGCGATACTGCATCATTCGAAAATCCCGGCAAAAAAATATACGGAGTTCAATTTCATCCCGAAGTTGCCCATACCCAATGCGGAACGAAAATATTGAATAATTTTTTATTCGATGTCGTTAAAGTAAAAGGAGATTGGGAATTGGAAGATTTTATTTCCGGAAAAATACGGGAAATAAAAGAACTTGCCGGCGGCAGCAAAGCTATATGCGCGCTTTCCGGAGGAGTGGATTCCACCGTAACCGCGGTCATTGCCGCCAAGGCTCTTAGCGGCCGGCTCAAGTGCATATTTATAGACAACGGCCTGCTCAGGGAAGACGAGGCAAAATCCGTTATGAAATATTACGAAGAAAATCTTAACTTGAACGTTAAATCGGTCGATGCTTCCAAGCTGTTTTTAAAAGAACTTAAGGGGGTAGCCGACCCGGAAAGAAAACGTAAAATTATCGGAAAGTTATTTATAAAAGTATTCGAGAAAGAGGCAAAAAAAATTAAAGACGCACATTTTCTGGTTCAAGGCACGCTCTATCCCGACGTTATCGAATCGGTAAAGGTATTCGGGGCATCGAGCGTTATTAAAAGCCATCACAACGTCGGCGGCCTTCCAAAAAAGTTAAATTTAAAACTAATCGAACCGCTAAGAGAATTATTTAAGGACGAGGTCCGCATTATAGGAAAGAGTTTAAGAGTGCCGGAAGAAATAATCAAAAGACAGCCTTTCCCCGGTCCAGGACTTGCCATAAGAATAATCGGCGAGGTGGATAAGCGGCGATTGGAAATTTTAAGAAGAGCGGACAAGATAGTAACGGAAGAAATTAAGAAAGCAGGGTTGTACGAAAAAATCTGGCAGTCTTTCCCGGTTCTTATTCCGGTTAAAACGGTAGGCGTTATGGGCGACAAAAGGAGCTACGAGTCCCTTATAGCCATTCGCGCCGTAACGTCATCCGACGGGATGACCGCCGATTTCGTGAAATTAGATTACGATATATTAAGGATATGTTCTTCGAGGATAATATCCGAAATCAAAGGGATTAACAGGGTTGTTTACGACGTTACTTCAAAGCCTCCTTCGACTATAGAATGGGAGTGAAAAAATATATAATACGTCAAAATATAAATATAGAGGAAATAAACCATGAACGATTTTGTCCATCTGCATCTGCATTCGCATTACAGCCTTCTAGACGGAGCTATTAAAATAGACGATATCGTGAATAAAGCAATCGAATTCGAAATGCCTTCAGTTGCAATAACCGATCACGGCAATATGTTCGGCGCTATAGAATTTTACGAAAAAGCCGTAAAAAGCAAATTAAAACCGGTAATCGGCTGCGAAATGTACTTATCCAAGTCCGATATGAACCTTAAAAACCCTAACGAGAAGTCATATTATCATTTAATACTTCTTGCAAAAAACGACGAGGGTTATCGGAATCTTTCCAAACTTGTTTCAAAATCTTATATCGACGGATTTTACTATAAACCTAGAATAGATAAAAATATTCTTAAAGATTTGCATGAAGGCTTGATTGCCATGTCGGCTTGTATAAAAGGAGAAATTCCATATAATATAATTCATGGAAGGAGCGATGCCGCGGAAGAAAGCCTTAAATTTTACTTAGATATTTTTAAGGACGATTTTTATTTGGAGATGCAGGTTCAAGGCATAAAGGACCAGGAAACCGCAAATTCCGGTCTTTTAGAACTGGCCAAAAAGTACGGAGTTCCGCTCGTCGCCACCAACGATTGCCATTATCTTTTGAAAGAAGATTATGAAGCCCACGACGTGCTTTTGTGTATTCAAACCGGCAGGACGGTCGAAGACAAGGACAGATTAAAATTTTCGACTAAAGATTTGTATTTTAGATCGCAGGAGGAAATGGCAGGGCTTTTTAAGGACTATCCGTCCGAAGCTATTTCAAATACGCGCCTCATTGCCGAAAAATGCAATTTTTCGTTCAGGCTTAAAGGCGGGTATTATTTTCCCCAATTTAAACCGGGAGCAGACATATGCGGGCAGGCGGTTTATAAAAGCCAACGGCTTTTATGCCTGCCGGAATCTGACAAACCGGCTTCGGCTTACCCTTCCGCTTCAGTTCAAGAAGTTTCCGCGCAGAGCGATTCCTTCGCGCAAGGCGCTTCCGGTAGAGGATGCCCAGGCGCATCGGAGCTAAACGATAATTCGGGCCTGCGCTCCTGGACGGAAGCCGATATTGCCAATTATTTCGAGTGCAAAACGAGAGAAGGGTTCGAAGAAATTTTTATAAAAAATCCGGCAAAAGCTTCCGCAAAAATTTACGCCGAAAGGGTTGAGGAATATAAGGCAAGGCTCGATATGGAAATTGAAGTAATTAAAAAATCCAATTTTTCCGGTTATTTTTTAATCGTTTCCGATTTTATAAAATATGCGAAGGAACACAATATTCCGGTGGGACCTGGCAGAGGCTCCGCGGCCGGAAGTCTTGCCGCCTACTGTTTAAAAATAACCGAAATAGACCCAATTAAATACGATTTGATGTTCGAAAGGTTTTTAAATCCAGAAAGAATAAGCATGCCAGATATAGATTCCGATTTTTGCATAAACGGACGCGACGAAGTTATAAAATATGTTTCACGCAAATACGGCGAAGAAAAAGTGTCTCAAATAATAACTTTCGGAACGATGCTTGCAAAAGCGGTAATAAGGGACACCGGAAGGGCTTTAAATATGCCTTACGCCGAGGTCGATAAAATAGCCAAGCTAGTTCCCAATACGCTTGGCATTACTCTCGACAAAGCCATTAAAGAAGAGCCCAAACTCAGAGGTTTAATAGAAACCAATCCTAAGGTAAAAAAGTTGATCGAAATAGCAAAAAGGCTGGAAGGTTTAGCAAGACATGCAAGTACCCATGCCGCAGGGGTAGTAATATCGAACGAACCTATTCATAGCTATATGCCCTTATACAAAGGAACGAAAGAAACGGACGTTATTACTACCCAATATACCGGAACCGATTTGGAAAAATTAGGATTTATCAAGTTCGACTTTCTGGGACTAAAGACTCTTACCGTCATGAATGAAGCTATCAGCCTGATAAATAATTCAAAAAATTTAAATAATAATTCAAAAGACGGTATAGGGAATATCGAGGCGGGCGGAGGCCCTTCCGCCGATTTTAATATATACGATATAGATTTAAACGACAGGACGACGTTTAAGCTTTTATCGGCAGGCGATACTACGGGCGTGTTTCAGCTCGAAAGTTCGGGAATGAAAGAATTAATAAAAAAACTCGCGCCCGCATCTTTCGAAGATTTAATTCCCCTCGTAGCGTTATACCGGCCGGGACCGCTCGGCAGCGGAATGGTGGACGATTTTATTAAGGCAAAACACGGTAAAGCCAGAATACATTATATTCATCCTTCGCTTAAGGATATTTTGCAGAATACGTACGGTGTAATGTTATATCAGGAACAAATAATGAAAGTCGCTACTAATCTTGCAGGTTTTTCTATGAAAGAGGCCGATATTTTACGAAAAGGCGTCGGAAAAAAACAGACGGAACTTATAAACCAGATGAAAGATAAATTTATTTCAGGATGCAAAACCAACGGAATAGAAGAGGCAAAATCCGGAAAAATATTTTCCTTAATAATCAAATTTGGCGAGTACGGTTTTAATAAATCGCATTCGACCGCTTATGCCTATATCGCATATATGACCGCTTATCTTAAGGCAAACTACAAAGAACATTTTACGGCGGCTCTTTTGTCGAGCGAAATGTCGAATACCGATAAACTCGCAAAAATCATAAACGAAGCAAAATCCGGCATAAACGCCTGCGAAATTTTGCCGCCGTCGGTTAACGAATCGGAGGAGCGGTTTGCCATAGTAAAGAAAAGCGAAGGCGGAACGGAAAAACTTTTAATCAGGACGGGACTGGGAGCCGTAAAAAACGTAGGCAAGGCGGCGATAGATTCTATTCTTCAAGTTCGCGCAAGCGATTTTTATAAAGATTTATTGGATTTTTGTTCCTGCGTCGATACCAGGAAAGTTAATAAAAGAACCATAGAAAATCTTATCAAAAGCGGAGCCCTGGATATAAGGGGGGAATCTAGAAAATGGATGCTAGACAATTTAGAATCCGTAATGGAAGAAGCCGCGAGAAAAAAAGAGGAAGAGGATTCCGGACAGGCCGATTTATTTGCTTCTTTCGGGGACGAGATTAATTACGATAACGGAAAAGACGATTCTTATTTGTCGGCCTTGGGTGAAAAAGACGACAAAAAGTCTATTCTCGCTTTTGAAAAAGAATCTCTCGGTTTTTATCTTTCGGGGCACCCTTTAGACGGATACGAAGAAAAAATTAAACTGCTCGGAGTAAAATCCATCGGAGATATAGTATCCGAATACGTTTCCTCAAAGATAAAACCTTCGCCGGACCAGATTTACAAAACCGTCGGCATTATAAACCAGCTTAAGGTGCATAAAACAAAAAATAACGATAAAATGGCTTCTTTTATATTGAATGATAAGAATTACAACGTGGAGGCCGTTTTTTTTCCGAAAAATTACTTTAAATACGAAGAAATTTTAACGACGAACCAGCCCGTATTGTTAACAGGGAAAATAGATTTTTCCGGCATTAACGAGGCCGGGAATTTTGGCAAAAAAGGGCTAGGTTTCGAAGGAAGCGAAAGCATCGGAGAAGACCACGAAAACGGCGAAGGAGCCGATGCGGATAAAATTAACGGCAAAGCAGATAAACACGGAGCCGGAAGCTCCGAAGAGGGTTCAGGTTATGGAGACGCCGATTTAGATATAAAAATTATAGGGGAAAGCTTAGAATTATTAGACTCGGTCGAGGTGAAAAAACGTCCTGAAACGGAAAAGAAAGAAGAGTTCTGTATTATAGAAATAAAAGAAAGCGAAGCCTTCTTGAATGCGGACGAATTTAAAAATTTATTGTCGGAGATAAAAAAAAGTTTGTCCGAATCCAAAGGAAACTGTAAAGCGGTATTAAGAGCGTCGGGATACAATATAGTTCTTAACGGAAGATTCGGGGTCGATAAAAAAGCGTTAAAATCTAAAAATTTGCCCTCATGTTTGAATATTATATAATCAATGGTATAATAAAACGTTCAGCGTTTAAAGTTGTAAAAATTAAAATAATAGTAATATATAACTAAATAAATAATAAATATAATGGCGATACAATACCTCGAATTCGAAAAACCGATAATAGACCTCGAACAAAAAATCGAAGAATTAAAGACTTTTAATCTTGGCGGCTACGCCGACGTCGAAGATGAGATAAAAAATCTGGAATCAAAAAAAGATAAACTCATAAGAGATATATTTAAAAACATAAGTAATTGGCAGGTTACGCAGATATCGAGGCATCCGTTAAGACCTTATACTATGGATTATATAGATTTAATGACCGAAAATTTTATCGAACTTCACGGCGACAGGCTTTTTATGGACGACAAGGCCGTAGTCGGCGGTTTTTGCTTTATTAAAGACGGAGATAACGATTATAAACAGCGGGTACTCATTGTAGGCCATCAAAAAGGGCGCAATACCAAAGAGAAAACGTGCAGGAATTTCGGAATGCCCCATCCCGAAGGTTACAGGAAGGCCCAGAGATTATTTAAGTTAGCGGAGAGATACTCTATTCCTGTCGTTACCCTTATAGATACTCCCGGCGCGTTTCCCGGTCTGGGCGCGGAAGAGAGGGGCCAATCCGAGGCTATTGCAAGAACGATATATACGCTTTTAAATGTTACCGTACCGGTCGTATCGGTAATAATAGGAGAAGGCGGCAGCGGGGGAGCGCTTGCTTTCGGAACGGGGAACAGAGTCTTGATGATGGAATATTCGATTTATTCGGTTATATCGCCTGAAGGGTGCGCTTCTATTCTTTACAAAGATACGTCTAAAACGGAAGAAGCCGCCGGTTCTTTAAAACTCACGGCAAAAGACTTGTTAAACGATTCTAAGGCGATAGACGGCATAATATCCGAACCTCTCGGAGGAGCGCACAGAAATATAAAACTTGCCTCCGAAAAAGAT
>DAHVNW010000025.1:0-14732 GCA_027319095.1 bacterium
TTATAAATAATTATATTTTTTTTTATATTGTTAATTTTTTTATCGATAGACGTTTGCATTATAAAGATAACTGCCGCCGAAATTATTACTGGAGCTATTATAAACGCTATAAAACTGCCCAGATTTACGGCTTCCATCTTTATTCTTATCTTTTTAGGCTTTTTGTTTAAATTAATTTTAATCATTTTATTCGACCCCTCTTAACGCAAGGCCTACCGCGATGCTGAAAAAATCGCTTTTATCGTCTAAAGCGCCATGTTTAAAAAGAACATTTCTAAAAGAGTTCGCATAAACTACCGGAATATTGATTTTTGTTTCTATGCCTTCCGCGATATTCGTCAATTTACTCGAACCGCCAGTCAAATAAACTTTTTTCGGGTACTGTTTGTCGTTGTTCGCCGCAAAATAATCTATGGTCCTCTGAATTTCCGACGTAATTCTGGTAAGTATCATGTTTAAATAGATATAATAATCGGTTCTAAAATCCTCGCTTCTATTTCCCATGTTGCCTGTTTTTATATTTTCGGCTTCGTTAACTTCTATTTGAAATTTTTTTGCTATTTCTTCCGTAATGTTAATTCCGCCTATGGGTATGTCTCTCCTGAATAAATTAGCTCCCTTTTGAAAAACGTGGACGTTGGTTTCCGACGCTCCTATCTTTACGATAGCGGTTAATTGATCGAATTCTTCGGGGTAATTAAAATTAAACATATTTTCCAGCGCAATGCAGTCTACGTCCACCACATTAGGATTCAATCCGCATTGCCGGACAAACTCCACTTGATTTTCTATTATATCCTTTTTTCCGGCGACTATCATTATTAAATCGTTTCCCGGTTCGGCAGGAGAATCTCCTATAATGAAATAGTCTATCGATACCTCGTTTATATCGTAGGTAATATATCTTTGGGCTTCGTAAAATATGGAGGATTCAAGTTCATTAGGCTTCATTTTGGGCATTTCTATCGTTTTTATTATAACGTGTTTGCAGGGAATTCCGATAGAAACCTTTTTTTCGCTGATTCCCAGCTTGGAAAAGGAACTTTTAAGATATGCCGCGACGGATGCGCTATCCTGGATGACGCCTCCGGTCACGACTCCGGCAGGCAAGTCGATTATGTCTAGAACGTCTATATAATATTTGCGTCCGCTTTTAGATAATTCTATAACTTTAATAGAACTGGTGCCTATATCCACCCCGACGCCGATTTTCGAACCGATTTTTAAGCCAAAAGCCATAATTACAGCCTCGCTATGTGTTTACTCTTCACTCCCTAATAAAACAATTTAAAAAAACCACTGATGCTTTATCAATTTAATGATTCCGGTAATATATTATCGACTTATAAAAACGTACGCTTTAACAGCTTTAACTAAATATAATCACTTTAATCAATTTTATTATAAAATAGCTATGTTATTATTAAGATACCTTCAAATAAACCAAATGTCAAGTATTTTTATTATTTTTAATAAAAATTATAATCCATTTTGATTTTATTTTTTCATTTTCTTTTAAATTCAAAAATCGTATAATGTTTCTAAATAAATTTAAACTATGGATAAAAACAAAATAACTTCATACTTTTTCTTTGCGGCGCTGATAGTTTTTTTTATTATCAGGCTTATCCTTATAACCCGTATCGACCTTATTCCGGAAGAAACTTATTACTGGCAATGGTCGAGGCATCTCTCCCTTTCTTATTACGATATGTCGCCTATGGTAGCATATGCCATTGCGCTTACTACTTGTTTCGGGAAACTAAATTCGCAGTTTTTCGTCAGACTTGCCGCCCCTGTAATATCGATGCTTCTTTCGGTATTCGTATTTATTGCGCTTAAAAAAATTACCGGAAAAACCTCGCTTTCGTTAATTTGGGCTGTTTTATTAAACGCCGTTCCCATATTAAACGTAGGCTCGGTCTTAATCGTTTACGGCAACCTGCAAATGCTGTTTTTTTCGCTGACGATTTTGCTTCTGATATATTTTATTATAACCGGCAAGGATTATTTCTGGTATTTGATTGGCATTTCCACCGGCCTTGCATTGCTTAGCAAATATACCGCGGTTTTTATTTATCCTATAGTTTTTCTTTTTCTTATCCTTAGTAAAAATTACAGGCGGTATCTTTTTAGGAAAGAACCTTACATTGCGTTTCTTATTTCGGTAATTTTATTCTCCCCTGTAATAATTTGGAACAGTCTCAACGACTATGTTTCTTTCAAGCACCTTTTGACGTTGTCGGGAGGATACGTAAATTTCGGCGCGTTTTTATCTAACTTTTTATTGTTCATAGGTTCACAGGCGGGCATAATTTCCCCGTTCTTATTTATAATTATGACGTTTTCGGCATTTATCGGATTTTATCTCGGATTAAAAGAAAATAACGATATCTATATCATCCTTTCGACTGCGGCGGCGGCGCCTTTTTTATATTTTATATATCAATGCGCAAAGACTTCCGTTCAGCCAAACTGGCCGGTATTTTTATATTTTCCGGCTTATCTGATCTCTTTTATGCTGGCGTTGAGGATTTATTCTTTTATTTCGGGAGAAAAAATAAAAAAAGCCTTAATATATTTTTACGGATTGTCGTTTCTGGCAGGTTTTATTTTTTCTTTAATTATATTTATTTCGCCTTATTATCCGGTTACCGTTTCTTTTATGCATATTAAAATAAGCAAAAGCCCGCTTAGGGATATGCTTGGCTGGAAAAAAATGGGGAAAGACGTAAGTAAAATCCTTGCCTCCAATAAAAAAGACGACCTTATTATAACGGCAAGAAGATTTCAAACGGCAAGCGAGCTTGCCTATTACGTTAAAGGAAAACCGCAGACTTATTCTTTTAATTATTTTATTAGAAACAACGAATATTCTTTATGGAATAATTTTAAAAATAAAAAAGGCCGCAATTTTCTATTTGTTATCGATACGAAGTACGGAAATAGACTTGAAAAAAAATTATGCCGAAACTTTGCAAGCTGCTCGTTCGTAAAAAAAATAGAAATAAAAGATAATTACGGCCAAAAAGTAAGGACTCTTAAGATATATATTTTAAAAGACTTTTTAGACAAAAATAAATACATGTTTAAAAAGTTTTCGTCTAAAGAATTTTAATAAATCAAAGTAAATTTTAAAACCCTTTTTCCTTAAGTATTTTTAAAGGCTCCGAAATCATATCTCCAAATTCGGCCTCTTTTTTTGAAAAACCGAAAGCAAGCGCCATTAATTGCGTCAGGTAAACAATAGGAAGCTCCGAATCTTGCCCGAATTTTTCGACTATTTTAGGCTGATTGACGTCCAAAGCTCCGGCGCATTTAGGACATATCAAAGCTATAACGTCCGCCCCGGCTTTTTTTGCCTTTGAAAGCGTCTGCGAACATAAGGCAAAAGACGTTTCTTCGTCCTGAATAACGTTTCTTCCTCCGCAGCATTGGACTTCGTTTCCGTAAAAAACCGTTTCGGCCCCAACGGCTTCTAAAAAATCATGCATAAAATACGGTCTTTCAGAGTTGTCCATCTGCGGTTTTTTATCGGTAAAAGTGTACATGGACGGCCTTGAGTATAAGCATCCGTAATAAGGAGCCACTTTTAACCCTTTTAACGGTTTAACGGTATTTTTCTTTGCCGCTTCGACCCCTTTTTCGTTATACAAGAATTCTAATATATGCCTCGCTTCTCCGTCTGGAGCATATTCGTCTTTAAATTCGCCGGTTTCTTTAAACAAACCGTTGACGGCCGAAAGTTCGTTTTGATTTTCCCTTACTCTCGCAATAGACCTTTTAAACTCGTGATAGCACACCGAACATGCCATAACCAAGTCTTTAGAGCCGAGGCTGTCTTTTGCGATCATCATGTTTCTGAGCGGCATATACATCGAAACCGCCCCTTTCGATTTCATTTCGCCGATTCCGCAACAATTATAATCGGGTATTTCGACAAGTTCTATCCCCATTTTTTTTGAAACTAATTTAGAACTGTTGTTATATGCCCTGTCGATAGTCAGCAAAGCGCATCCGGGATAATACGCCGCCTGATTTTCCTTTAATTTATCCATATTATAACGCCGGCCTCCTTAGTGTAGATAATTTTAAAATTTACTTGGGGGACGGATTTTAATCCGTCCCTTTAAATCCCGCCTGTGCGGGGATGACGAAGATATTAATTTTAATCGGTATTTCTTTCTATGGTCTTTAAGTTTTTTAAATAATTTTCTATGGCGTCTTTAGATCTGCCCCATCCGCGCGGCTTTCCAAGTTTTAAAATCGAAAATGCCCTGCCGTCTTTAGCCATCTTAAAAATGGCGTCTCTTTCTATCCTGCCTAAAAGTTCCTTAGCTCTTCCGGCTTTTTGCATAGACGAGGTATGAAGCTTTGCAAGGTCGAGCCTTCCGTGCCCTAAAATCATGTCTTCGTATATTTTTTTCACTTCTTCGTCTAATTTTAATTTAGTTTCGACTTCTTCGGGAAAATATTTTTTTACGACGAGCGCAAGGGCTTCCATCATTTCCGCCGGGTTTACCTGTTTAGGGCATCTTTGCGAACATTTATAGCACCCTACGCATCTCCATGCGACGTCTATATATTTTTTTAACTCTTTTAAATTTCCAAGCTGCATCATATATATAAACGCCCTTGGATTAAACCGCCTGTATAAAGGGGTTACCGTGCAGCTTGCCGTACACATTCCACACTGCCAGCACCTGTTTATTCTCGAACCGACGACGGTTTCCTTAATCTCGTTAAAAAAACTTCTGTCGAATTCTGAATCTACCCTCGAAAGAATAAAAGTATTCCACCTGCCCGATACGTCGACGCCGTCGATAACAAGATTCTTTTCTTCTTTAATGCTGTCGTCGTCTATTAAATGCCTTGCTATAATATGCTCGCCTTTTTCTGCAACGGGCCTGCTTTCGTTTTTTTCCAAAGCCATAAATCCTCCAAATCAGGTTTTAAGAAAGAGCAAACTGCATTTCGATTTTTTCGATTCCAAGCAATTTTTTCATCAGCGTAAATCCATCCGGAACGCCTATGGACAAAGACTTAGATTCCGCATATACCATTTTATAAACATAATCCGAATACATATAGCTTAAAAAAATATCCGCGCCGTAGGGACGTTTTAGCGGCAATCCGTTTTTCCCGGCTAATTCGTACAAATAATCGGTTTCTTCTTTCATCTCCCTTATACTAAACGGCATAATATAAGGGTTGCCGTCAAACGTCCTTTTTAAAAAATCCGCAGTATAAGGCAGGCACCCTGTTCCGTTATCCTGCCTGTAAATCCATGAAGTCCACAAAACGTTTTTTTCCGGCGCATAAAAATGCAAAACTTCTAATGCTATATCCCTTTTGACTATTACGTCTTCGTAGGAAAAAACTTCCAGAAACCGCCCTATTCTAATCTCGGAGGATTTTTTTAAATCGGACAGGCAGGCAAAGGCATCGTTAAGTTCTTCTACGCTAAATTTTTCTAATATCTTGCCTTTGTGCCTTCTTATGGAAAAAATCAAAGATAATATTTCGTCGAACCTGTCTTTTTCTAATTTGTTTCCGTCTTTCGCGGCAAGGCTAATGTCCGATAAAAAATGTCTTATAGTCTCCGTTTTTAAGGTTAAAAGATTATTGAAAAGCTCTATTTTCGAATCCGGTAAATTATCCTTTACGATTTCAAAAAACTTTTCCTCGTAATTTTTGTCGATTTTATTATTTTTTAAAATATAAGGCATTATTATTATGATTATTACTATTTTATCATGCTTGTCTTTGCATTGGTTTTTGCATTAGCATCAGTATTTTATTTATTTAGTATCTGATTGTATTGCATTACTGCATATATGCATGATAGCATTATATTTATTTAACGGTTTTTAACGGCATACGTATAAGCGTTCATGGCGGCGGCGGCGCCTTCCGTAATAGAATCGGAAATAGCTTTCGGTCCGGTGCATGCCCCTGCCAGAAAAATCCCGTCCTTGTTCGATTTAAAAGGTGAAAGAGTTACGTTTTCAGGTTTTAAAAATCCATGCTCGTCAAGTTCGATACCGAGTTTTTTAGAAATTTCCGGCGACTGCGGGCCGCCTTCCATGCCGGATGCCAAAACGACCATATCGAACTGAATCTCGAAAGGCCCCCTTAAAAGCGTGTCTTCCCCTTTGCATACTACGGTATTATCGGGCCCTGACGTAATTTCGGCCACCCTGCCTTTAACTATCTGGACGTCGTATTCCTCCATGGATTTCCAGTACAAGTCTTCAAAAAAGCCGTAAGTCCTTATATCCATATAAAATATGTACGCTTCGCAGTCCGGGAAATGCTCCCTTAACTCGATAGCCTGTTTTACGGAAACGGTACAGCACACTCTGGAACAGTACTGGTTTCCGACGTGCCTGTCCCTCGAACCGACGCAAAGAATAAAAGCTACCTTTTTAGGCGGCTTCCCGTTCGACGGCCTTAATAAATTATTTTCCCCCATCATTCTTTCTAAGTCTTTTATGTCTATTACGTCGTCGAACAGCTGATATGAATACTTTGCGTCCCTTGCCGGGTCGAAATGCTCGAAGCCCGTAGCCACGATAACCGAGTCGAATGTTTTTATTTCGCTTTTATCCGCAGACTTTATCGTTGCGTCGAATTTTTTGCCGTTTTCTTTGAAATCAGAAACTTCGGACGAATAATTCACTTTAATATTGCCGGCAGCTTCGGCTTTTTTAATTAACTCTCCTATCACGTTATCCGCCGGCTGCATGTCTGGAAACAAAAATTTATATTTGAATTTTTTTGGATTTCCCCCCAGAAACGAATCTCTTTCGACTAACGTTACGTTCACGCCAAGTTCGGAAAGCATAGTCGCGGCATTTAAGCCTGCCGGTCCCCCGCCTATCACTAAAATATTTTCCGCCATATACAAACCCTCCAAATAACGTTTATTTAACTATCGTTTATTTATTTTTATCAATTCTTGGAACCGGTTTTTTCATCGGCCGGATATTCGTATAAATTAACGGTCTTGCCGCCCGCCTTCAGTTCTTCGAGATAAGCGTTATACTCTTCCTCCGATTTTTTCCAGTCTATACCGATTTTTTCGCATAACGGCCTCCAATCCGTCGTATGCCATTGAAGCTGGACTATTTTATAGACGTCGGCGCCGCAGGCTAAAGCCGCAAACATGACGTCCGCCATAACCGGAACCTGTTCGGTATAGCCCATTGCCTTTCCAATCCACTGGTTTTTATCTAGCGTAGTAGTGCAGCCGGTATCCTGCGTCAAACAAACGTCCGAATGGGCTTCCCTGACCATAGGCCTTATTTTCCTGTCCATTACGAAAGACCTGGACGCCTCCCTTTCGGTAAGAATGTGCCTGAATCCGAAACCGCAGCAATCGTACCACGTAGAATAATCCGCCACCTGTGCGCCGAGCGCAAGAGCGACGCCGGTAGAAACCGCAGTTCTTTTTCCCGCGTATATGTCTTTATCGTAAATGCAGTCTTCAGGTATCATTTTATAGGTATGGCAGGCGGGGTGGACGGTAGCTATTATATTGCTTAAATCGTATTTTTTTAGTTTGGCTATTTCAAAGCGCATAACATGAACCCACTCGCTATAATGCACGATATATTCCGGAATAACTAACTCCCTGCCTATTTTGTGCATTATTCTGCGCACTTCGTCCCTTAATTCCTTATGCTCTACCAATAAATTCCTCATTTCTTTATAGTCGCCGAAAGTCGTGGCGCAGTGGAACAGCGGAAATAAACCTAATTCGTATGCCCTGTGCCAGTTTCGCACGGCGACCGCCGCAAGTCCAACGGGATTAGACGTTCCAGAACCGTGGTAATTCCAAGCCGTACACGACGTCTGGTTTCTTTCGTCCACATATTCCAGGCCCATTTGGTTCATGAACCATAGAAGCGAAACCGGATAGCCGGGGATATTTCCGCACTGTCCGCAAGATTTGTGGTGCCATAGCTTATCTATAGGGATTTTTTTCTTCCAGCCAAATAAGGTATCGGCTTCTATAGGTTTATTTTCGTCTTTTACGCGTATGACTTTAACTTCGCCCTTTTCTTCGAGTTCTAAAAGCTGTTCGTGAATATCTTCCAATTTTCTTCCGGCAGCGTGAATATAATCGGATTTAACGTTTGCAAGACCGAGCCTGTTACTTATTTCTATAGCCATATTTATATCTCCTTTTCTGTCATTCCAGCTATCCTTTGCCTGCGTTTATCAATGCATGTCATTGATGCAGGCAAAGGATAACTGGAATCCAGACTTCTATATTATGGAAACTAAGAACTTCTTACGTCGTCCACTATGTCCTGTACAATTTCGTAAAGCGAAGGATCGACGGCTTCGAGTATTTTAAAAACCCCGGCCTCGTCGAAAATTTCGTATAGCTCTTTCATCGTTTCCGGCGCAACGTCCCATGCCAAGTTGGTAACTTGAAGGGTAGGCATCGGTATTGCTTTTCTTTTTACGGCAAGGTCGGTCGAAGCATATCCTATATGCGGACCCCAGTCTGGGAAAAAATCCGGCTGAATCATATCGGGAGACAGCTGGTTGCCGTAGGCGGTAAGTTTAAGCAAGACCCTCGAATAAGGCTTAAGGACTTTTTTGGCGGATTCGAATCCCCTCCTGACTGCAATTTCCCTTAATATGGCAATAACTCCTCCGGGACTGTTCAAAAAGGGGCAAATCATTGCGCACGTAAAACACTGGAAACACGCCCAAATATATTCGTCCATCATCGTCCAGATAAGCTCCGGGTCTTTCGATTTCATATTTTGAAGAACTATGCGTGGGGAAAAATCGAAAAACCTGTGGGGAGGGCATCCGCCGGTACATACGCCGCAATTCAAACAGCCTCTCACGTACTCTTCGTATCTGAAATCTTTTCTGGCTTCGTCGAAAATTTCTTTTTTAAATTCGGAAGGAACGATGCTTACTCCATTTTCATTATATTTCATAAGCTTCTCCTGCTTTGTTATTTTGTTAATATGGCATTAATATTGCGGATGATAAAATTTTACTGCAAATAGTTCGAAAAGTCAAACTTAGCCCAAACTTAACCCAAAATTGCCGGCAGAAACCCCTGAAACGGCTTTAAGGTTGTATAGGATAGGCGCTGCGCGAAGTACGGCATATATTTGTTTGCATGCTTTAAAAAACATTGTTTTTTAGCAAGCGAAGATGCTGGTCCGTAAAAATAATTTTCTACCGGCGACTTTAGTCTAAAGCGTATCTTCGATATTTTCGACGTCTTCGAATTTAGGATTTTTAGCGTCTTCCCCGCCCGCCATGCTTAGCTGGTGGGAAGAATCTAATCCTCCCTCATAATTGCGAATAGGGAGTTCGGTAGAATGTAAAATTTGAAGGTATTGAAGAATAGTAACGAAAAATAAGCCGCCTATCATATTGCCGGCAATAGTCAACGGAACATAGGAATAAAGCCACGGCAGATACGAAATATGCGAACCCGTATTAATAGCTATTAAAATCTCGGACGACGCCACGACTATATGGCTGAATGAATTAAGATATATTAAAAAACCGACGGTCCAGATTATAAATATTCTTGCAAGCGTACCGCTAGAAGCGATTAAAAGCCACGTCATAAGGGTTATAAGCCAGCCGGCAAATATCGCGCTCAGCACCATTACGAAAGGAGTCTTGTTCATGTAGCTTCCTGCTACGCCGTGTATATGGGTTACTACGAAATTAGGAACTATCTGGTTTAAAGACCCCGCTATGGCTAACGCAAATATAAAAATTCCCGCCATATTTCCGATTAAAGTAAGCGACCATAATTTAAAAAGCTCTTTAATTTTACCTTTTTTGGCAATTACCGCGGTAACCGGAACTAAAAAATTTTCCGTAAAAAGTTCGCTTTTGCCAATCATTAAAAACATAAAGCCTATGGGAAAGAATAGCGCCCCGAATATTTTAGACACGTTAGCGCCGACAAAAGGCTCGGTTGCGCCCGCCACGTAAGAAGATGCGATTATGCCGAAAGTAACGTTCATTCCGGCGATAAGCCCGGACATGGACATCTCGAGCCAGCTTCGTTTAAGCCTTGCTTCTCCAACTTCTACCGAAGCCTTAAAGATTTCCGACGCTTCCTTTCCACCTGGTTTTTCGATACCTTTAATGGCGCCTATGCGGGCTTTCGTAGTTTCTAAAATCTCGTTGATTCTTTTGGACAAATATAAAGAATGATGTATTTCTTCGGCAAGGTTGTTTTCGATTAGCGCCCTTACTCCCGGGTCTTCGATAATTTCCAGGCCGGCGGTATAATCGTTTATTGCGTTTTCTTCTATTTTTAAATCTATCCTGAGCATGTCTAACGGGGCGGAAACCTGATGGGACGCCGCGCTGACCCCCTTCTGGGCTTCCCTTATCGCATTTAGGGGATTTGGCGTTCCTCCAAGCTCGGTTATTTTTTCCCTAATGTTAATAATATGGCCGCTCTCGGTAGAGGCAAAAGATTTTAAAGCCTGAACTAATATTGGGTCTTTGAGCGTTTTTGCCTGTTCGACGTACAAATCCCTGCCCGCTACTTCCGCCGCAAGATACTTTTGAAGCAGAACTATAGTGTCTTCAAGCGCTTTATTGGAATTGACGCTGCCGGTATCATGCCGATTTTTATGTATTCTTTCGTTTTCTTCGTGCTTTAAATATAAATCTGTCATTATATTTATTATATAGTAATTTATCGCAATTAACAAGTTAAGCAACAACCCAAAATTGCCGATAGAAATCCCTAAAATAGCTTTAAAGTTATATGAACGCTGCATAAGCAGCATGCGTTTATATCAGCTTTAAAATTTTATACCGCCAATTTTGTGCAATTTTTGTGTTAAGCTTTGCTTAAACGATAAATTGACTTAAAAGTCATTATATTATAGAATAAAAGCATATGACGACAAAAAGACTTCTAATAGCTATACTTTCCACTATAGCTCTTGCCGATTTCGGATTAGGACTTAATACCGTAGTTCTTCCGCTTTACGCAAAAAGCCTCGGAGCAAGCATAATAACTATCGGCTTAATAATAGCTTCTTTCGGTTTGGCCCGGATATTCATCAATATACCGGTAAGCATATTAAGCAAAAGGCGCAAATCCCAATATATACATATAGGCATGCTTTTTATCTTTATGGGTGCCGTCGGATATTTACTTTCCACGGCATATTATCAGCTTTTCTTCTTCAGGTTTTTGGAAGGATTCGGTTCGGGGATAATCAATACGTCGTCGATGATTATACTTACCAAACGGCTTTATAAAGAAGAAAAAAGGGCGAAGGTTTTAAGCAGGTACATGATAGCAAGAAGGCTGTCTATGGGCTCGGCCCCGTTTTTGGGCGCCGTAGTCGCTTACGAATTTACAGACAAAGCGGCTTTTTTGCTTTATACTGCAATAATGGCTGCAGGAGTAATAATCGCTTTTTATAATAAAGCATCCTTGAATAATGTAAGCAATACGGATGACGGCGGCATGCCCGAACGGGAAAAAGCCGTCGAAAACGACGCAGGCGGCCGCGCTATTGATGCCGCAGTTTACGGCGGTGACGACGAAAACGGCAGCGCGGGTATCCTGAATGCAAATATAAAGGGGGCGGACAAAACCGCCTCTAAAAATAAAAGCAGCCTCGGGAAATATTCTGCGCTTCTATTTAATTTTAATTTTATAGCGTTATGCTTCTTGACGTTTTCATTTTTCTTTTCCAGAATAGGTTCCAGAAGGGAACTCGTCCCGCTCGTCGGCTACGGCGTAATTAAATTGAACAAAGCGGATATAGGGCTTCTAGTTTCCATATCGGCGGTTATAGGAGTAATTTTAACTTATTATTCTGACAGGGTCATAAATGCAATGGGGGTTAAAAAGTCTATAATTACTTCTTTCGTAATAACGGCCGCCGGAGTCGTAAGCTTTATAATTTTTAACAATATCGTGGCATTCGCGTTATCCGTAGTTTTATTGAGCGCAGGCGGAGGCTTTTCCGGCCCGGCAAGAAATCTTTACTTGATGGACAGCGTTGATAAAACTCATTACGACGAAGCTGTGGGGATTTACCGGACGCTTAGCGATTTAGGATTTGTCCTTGGACCTGTTGCGATAGGAGCGGCGTTCGATTATTTTAATTATATGTCAGCTTACGGCTTGGTCGTATTTATAATTATTTTGGCGACGGTTTTATTCGGCTTTTTTGCAAAATCGTTTGCGGTTGCGGTTTAGGTTTTGTCTTTTTACTTGGCGATAAATATGGAGCATGGAATGTCCACTCCGTGGACCAATTCAAAATGTTTGTCTAAAGTAAAAACCGAAAGCTTATTCTCTATCGCCGAAGCGCCGGTTAAAATATCGGAAAGAATTATTTCTGAAAATTCTATCCGGACGCACGTATCGACCAAAACAGGCTATGCCGATTTTTCGATAAACTTCCGCCTCTGGATTAAAACTTCGTTTCCGGCTTTTCTTCCGCTTCCAGTCTTAATCTATATGTATTTTACCTTTTAAAGCAATGACCCCCACCCCCCCCTATTTTTTTTGTTTTATATATTCTTTCATAGTTTTAATGATTAACTCGAAATCGAAAACTATCTTGCGTTATTAGCCATTGGGCAGTTCATTTTCGACAAAAATGGTTGTCTCCGTGCCGGGACAGGAAATTTGCCCTTTCTTATTAAGCCCATAATTAATTCCTGCTTCCGTCGTAATCTCCCTTTCCGTACCGCCGGCAAAACCGTTGGAGCTTATGACGTATAAACACGGCAGCTTTGTGTCGCTGTCTTCGGCAATCAAGGCGCAAAATGAAGGCGCATAGTCGTCATAATTTCCTAAATTGCCGTAAAGATATTCGATATTTCTTCCAAATTTTCCAGAAACACCCGGAGGAATAACCGGAGCGGCCGGACAACCCGCCGCCGCCGGCGGAGTTGAGGTTAAAGCAGAGAGGCCGGAGGTAATATACATTGTTATATCTACCCCCGACTTTGCGGCATATTTCGCCGCCGCGCTCGTCAGGTTAGACCTCGAAACGAGGCTCCCGCTTGCCGTAAGGTATGCAAAAATAGACCCGGCCAGCCCCAGTACTATTATAATTATAACCGCCAGAACTATGGAAATACCCCTATTAGAACCGATAACCGCCTTTTTAAAAAATCTTATCATAAATAATTCCTATATAATTATTTTTCCATTATTATAAATAAATTATGAATTTCTTTGCTATTTTCCGCGCAAGCGCTGTCCTGCCTGCTTATCCTTGTATATTTTAAAAATGGCCGGATTTTAAATCCGGCCTATTTTTATCGGTTTCTACTGCGGATTTGCGATAATTACCGATGCTCCGCCGTTTTCCGAATAGCCCGAAGGCAGGGAAGAAACCAAATCCATATTTATATAGTAATAATACATTGTTCCCACTAATCCCCCTATTAAGGTAGTCGCCTGGTACTCCGAAAAAGAAGTATTAGCGCCAACATCGTTAATGCCCGGGTAAAGCGCCGTTGCCGTTGCGGTAGTCACCTGTTTATACAATGTATTATTATAAACGCAAAAAACCACCAATTCTTGTTTGGTGCTTCCAATAATATACTTATAAAACGCGACGGCATTAACTGGGGATGTTACCGATTGCGAAGCCAAGTTAAATACGACAATGGGCGTCTGGTTATAAGGATTCATTGTATCATTAATGTAACAGGTTTGACCATTGTTGCTTCCGGGAATGAGGCTAGTCGGTTTTGCCGCATTAGATATATTCCTGCGCATTACGGAGACTGCAAGGCTCATTGAATTTGCCTGGTGAAGATAATTTTCGCTTTCGATATAATCGCTTATTCCCCACATGACGACTTCGTATAACCCTATGGACAGGATGCCTATAAGCAGTATCGTCATCACAAGTTCGATAAGCGTAAACCCGCCGATATTTTTCTTAAAACCATTCAAGGTCATCGTCGTCTTCATAATCGCCTTCATAAAAATTTAAAGATATCCGCCATTCCCGCCTGCGATGGAATGACAAGTAATTAATAATTTGCATAAACGGTCGAAAGGGTAACGGACGGATAACTTGCCGGCGCGGCTGGACACGTTCCTGTCGTGTTTAACGCAAACCAGCCGGTATTAACCACCGCCGATATATAATTAGCAGTCGGAGCGCAATTCCCAGTAATGGCGACTTTACCGGTTGTATCGGATAAGGTAACGCAAACGGCTGTCGCTACCGTATAAAAACATTCGTTGTTTAAAGGCGTCGGTTGGGTTGAATCAAGTAGTGCCGGGTTATCCCATATAGTGATAATAGTTTTTGGATTTTTTTGCTTTTCAAACGAACAGATTCCGGCTATTGTTCCCCCGTTACGGCAGTAATTCAACGCCGCCATTGTCTGCTTCACAATATTGACAGCCGTTTCCTCGTTCACTATATTCACGCTCTTTGCCGAACCGGCTATAAAACTTTCGGTTATCGCTCCCATGGCAAGCCCTATTATAATAATCGTAAATATTATTTCTATGAGGCTGAAACCGTTTTTATTAGACTGATACCGAAACCCGCATCCGCCTTTGCCTAAAAACCTTAAGCCTTCTTTCATTTCTTTTAGCTTTTTATATTGCATATTGCATTATATTGCATTTGCGTCGAATTATTATTAATGTTTTTTATTTATAATTTTTATAAATTATACCGCTATTTCAAATAAAAGTAAAAATTTATAACTTCCTG
>DAHVNW010000025.1:14742-18799 GCA_027319095.1 bacterium
CGGTTTTTATTTTTTACTATTTTTTTTATCTTTTATTTTTTTAAAAAAGTAATATAATATTGCTTTCGGCATATTAAGCGATAAAACTTTTAAAAGCGCTGATAACATAAACAATCTATAAAATTTATTTAATTTATTTTTTAAATTGAACGGTTCCCGTATAGCAAAGCTTAAAAAAAACCTGGCGGAAAATAAATCCATCAAGGCTCTCGGCATAGTGTTTGGGGACATCGGAACGAGCCCGATTTATACTATTGCCGTTATCTTCGCTTACCTTAAAGTTACGGACTCCAACGTTTTGGGCGTCGTATCCCTTATAATATGGACGCTTACGCTTCTCGTAACAATCCAGTACGTCTGGTTTGCCATGGGAATAAGCGAAAGAAACGAGGGCGGCACGATAATACTTAAAAACATCATCGAAAAATATATAAAATCAGCAAGGGAGATTGCCTTTATTACCGTTATATCCTACATTGCCCTTTCTCTTCTTATCGGCGACTCAGTTATCACCCCTGCAATAAGTATATTGAGCGCCGTGGAAGGCATCAGCCTGATACCAATGTTTAAAGATATAACGACCGATGCCGTCGTTTTTATTTCGGTCGTAATTACGGTCGGTTTATTCTGGTATCAGCATAAAGGAACCGAAAAAGTAGCAAATATCTTTAGCCCGATTATGCTTTTATGGTTTATTGTTATAGGCGCTTCTGGAATTTTTTCGCTTGCACACATGCCTCTTATGTTTTTAAAAATTATAAATCCATATTATGCCTTAAGGTTTTTATTCGACGGCAATATTTCTGTAAACCGCTTAATAGCGCACGGCATAATTTCTTTATTTGTCCTGTCGGACGTCATTCTTTCGGCGACGGGAGGAGAAGCCCTTTACGCCGACATGGGGCATATGGGAAGAAAGCCTATAACAAAAGCATGGATTTTTGTTTTTATAACGCTTATTTTAAACTATGCGGGACAGGGGGTTTTCCTGCTTTCCCATAAAACCGGTACTAACACGTTTTTTAATATGCTATATTCGCAGGCGCACCTATTTTACATCCCTCTTCTTATTTTAAGCATAGCGGCAACGGTAATAGCTTCGCAAGCCGTAATAAGCGGAATATTTTCCATAGTTTACCAGCTTATCAACAACAGGATAATACCCCTTTTAAAAATAAAATACTTGTCGAGCGAAATCCAGTCTCAAATATATATCAGTTTCGCAAACTGGTTTCTGTTTCTAAGCGTTTTAGCGGCAATACTGCTGTTCAGAACGTCGAATAATCTTGCAATGGCTTACGGACTTGCGGTCAGCGGCACTATGACTTTTACGGGAATTTTAATAAATATCCATTTCTTTCACAAGAGAAGATATTTGATGTTTTTGGTTTCGCTGATAACCACGTTTGCCGATATAATGTTTTTAACGTCCAACCTGCTTTATAAAACCTTGCAGGGCGGCTATTTTGCGTTAATAATGGCGACTATTCCCTTTGCCGTCATAATGATATATACGACTGGACAGAAGAAGCTTCACGGCATATATAAAATGACCGACTTTAATATATTCTTAAAAGAATACCAATACCGTTATAAAAATTTTTCTAAACTTGCTGGAACGTCGCTTTTCTTTGCAAGCCTTTCCGATAAAATATCGCCGTATATTATTAAAACGATGTTCAATAATAATATAATATACGATAAAAATATATTTGTTTCGATAGAAAGAACCGAAAAGCCGTACGGAATAAACAGCATATTCAAAACCGGCGTAGGTCCTGGCTTAAGCCAATTTTTAATAAAAGCGGGTTATTCCGAAGTGGTAGATGTGGAAGCGCAGCTCAAAAAATACAACATAGACGAAACCGTAATATTTTACGGTTTTGAAGAAATAGTCAGTAATAATATATTATGGAGGATATTTGCCCTGATAAAAAAGTTATCGCCGTCTTTTGTCCGGTTTTACAAACTTCCCGCCGAAAAAGTCAACGGAGTAATGGTAAGGGTCAAGATGTAAACCTGTTTCTCTTATCTTATGATGCTCCGCGCTGATGCGATGAATTAGATGCGCAAGCATGCCTGTATAGCCTATAGAAAAAAATATATTGCAAATAAAATACTGGCGCTCATTGTATATCTTTATATTTATAATGCCTGTAAATCAAAACGCCGATACATATAATAACGGCGAACATGCTTAATACCTGGGATACCCTTATGCTGTTTCCGAGCCATAAGCTGTCTATTCTAGTTCCCTCCGTAAAAAATCTGGTAGTCCCGTACCAAATTAAATAGCCTATCATGATTTTTCCCGCAACTTTCGGTTTTTTTCTCGACAGCCACATCAAAAATATAAAGCCGAGAAAATCCGGCACGGATTCATAGAAAAAAGACGGCTCGAAAAAATGATACATGGTTAGATTTTTAGGGTAAGCGGTTTGAAAAGGATACCCCCATAAACCGAATATCAAATGCTTTGGAGTGTATGCGTTGTCAGGACGCATGGCTTTAGATATAGGCAACCCCCATTTAACGGGATAACCGAAAGCCTGCTGGTCTATAAAATTACCCCATCTCCCTATGGCCTGTCCAAGAAGGAGACTCGGCGCAAACATATCTATATAAAGCCAGATGTTAAGTTTTTTTATGCGCATATATAAGTAAAGCGTTAAAAGTCCGCCTATTTCCCCGCCGTATATGGCCAATCCGCCCTGCCATATATAAAAAACGCTCAATAGGTTGTTTGCATAATAACCCCATGCAAAAATTACATAATAAAGACGGGCAAAAATAATCGAAACCGGTATGGCAAAGACCATAATGTTAATTATATTTTCCGGGTCCTCGCCCCACGATTTAGCTCTAAAGTAGGCAATCGCAATACCTATTACGAAGCCTATCCCAATCAAAATTCCGTACCAGTGGACCGGCATAGGGCCTATATATACGACCGGGTTCGGGGCATGCCAATTATTAAAATTAAACATAATTTCTTTTATTTTTCCTATACGTAAATTTATATTTATGCAAATTAATTACCGCGCTTGATTTATTTATATATAGCGCCGTACGGATATTATTTTAAGTACTATTTAATTGATTTTGCAAAAGCGTAAGTTCTTTCAAAATATTCGTTATCTAAACTGTTTACCGTTATCTTTCCGGCATCGTAATTTTCCTGTATAAATTTTCCGTTTCCGATATATATTCCCACATGCGAAATATAAGAAGCGTATGTCCTAAAAAATAAAAGGTCGCCGGGCTTCAATTTATCTTTAGGAACATATTTACCGAGTCTTGCCTGTTCAGCCGCTGTCCTGGGAATATCTATCCCAATCTTATACATAACGCGCTGGGTGAATCCCGAACAATCCATTCCGTTACGGTTAGTGCCTCCCCATACGTAAGGCACTCCTTTGTATCTGAATGCGACATTTACTATTTTTTTACCAAGACCCGAATTATATATCTGCGAGGATTTTTTTGCCGTGGAAGTCATGGAAGCATTATTTTTATAATTGCAGTTGGCGCCTGCGCTTATAACTTTAAACGTGGCAATTTTCGTGCCTTTTTCATAATAATTGTAATGGTTTTGTGCGGTCCTTAAAGTTTTGGTTTTGTAGCTTTCCGGCACGACAAGAACCGCGCCCTGCCTTATAACGTTTGAATATAAGCGGTTTAACCTTTTTAATTCGGCGATAGACGTTCCGTATTTCCTGGCTATCAAAGAAAGTGTGTCTCCGAACTTAACGGTGTAATGACCGAACGAAGGGGTTGGAGCATAGGAAGCGTAAGAATGTCCTGAAGGGATTTTTAACCGTTCGCCCGGATATATCGTATAGCTATGAAGCCCGTTTAACGACATTATGGACGCTACCGTGGTATCGTGGGCATCGGCTATCTGGCCGAGAGTGGCTCCGGAACCGACGGTAAGATATGAAACGGCTTGTGTCGCTCCGTTTCCGCCTGCATTCCCCGTGGGCACGACAAGAACCGCGCCCTGCCTTATAACGTTTGAATATAAGCGGTTTAACCTTTTTAATTCGGCGATAGACGT
>DAHVNW010000026.1 GCA_027319095.1 bacterium
GGATAAAAAAACTTAAAAAATATTTTAAGCCGGTAAAATTCATAAAAATATCTCCAACGGTCAGGAAAGAAGGGCGTTTAATATTTGCGGCTCCATTGGTTAGAACCGTTTCTTTAAAATTTAGCGGATACGTTTCAAAAGTTTACGCGGATAAAGAAGGCGTGAGGGTTAGAAAAAATCACCCCCTTTTTTCTATATACAGTCCCGCCTTAATAAACGCCCAAAACGATTATATATTGGCGTATAAAAATTATGAACATCTAAAAAATACTTCTTTTAAAACCGAAGCTTATACCATGTATGCATCTGCCGAAAAAAAACTTCTATTCTGGGGATTAAATAAGGAAAAAATTAGCGCTATTAAAGCAAATCCTCAAAAAATTATACGGCAAATAAATATATATTCTCCTATTAACGGAATAGTAATTAAAAAATATATAGAACAGGGAGAATATATCAAGCCGGGTTCGTCGCTTTACAAACTTGCCGATACGTCTAAATTATGGATAAAAATAATGCTAAGCATGAAAGATTTAAAATTTATCCATAAGAATGAAAAAATTAGGATAACGCTGCCAAAAAACAGAAAAAGTTTTTACGGCGATATATCCTATATATATCCATACGCTTATAATCACGGTAAATTAATTAAAATAAGAATTTCGGCGCCTAACAAAAAAGACGGCCTTAAAATAGGGTCTTTAGCGTACGTATCGATAAAGTTTCCCTTAGTCAGGCTTCTAACGGTTCCCGCTTCGTGCGTGGCTTTTGCGGGATATAAGGACGTCGTTCTCGTTTATAAGGGCGGCGGTATTTTTAACGCTAAAAGCGTTATATTGGGAAAGAGGAACAGAAAGTATTATAGCGTAATACGGGGATTAAAGCCCGGCGAAGACGCGCTGGAGTTAAAAAACATCAGGGGAATAAACCGTAAAACATTAAATAAAATTTATCATTATATCGTTTTATCCTCGACTAAAATGAAAATAGCTTAAAATTTCATTTTAATCCACTGCTTTATGCGCTGCTTTACAAAACTTGCAATTTTTAACGGTTAAAGTATAATGTTATACGATATATAAATTTAAACGTAAACATACGATAAAAAATCAAACAAAAATAAAAAAAGGAGAAGAAGTATGAAAAAACACATTTTTACCGGTACCGTTTTAGCCGCTTTTTTATTGACTGCGGCAGTTTTGGGAATTGCGGTATATTTCGCCTATTCCGTGCCAAACGCCATGGCGGAGGCAAAAATGACGAAAGCGATGCAACCCTCAAGCCGAGTTAACGTCAAAAGTCCGGTATTTCAGTATAAAAAAGGTTTGGGAGCAATGAAAGGCGGTTATTATTATGACGCAATCCAGCATTTCCAAAAAGCCATCCTCGTGAAGCCTCATTATGCCCTTGCATGGGCGCATATGGGCGTCGCTTTGCATAAGCTGGGATTTCCTTCCTTGGCTATCGTCAGCCTGCAAAGGGCGTTAAAATATAATCCTAATATTAAATGGGCAAAAATTACCCTTAAAAAATATCTATCTTCTTCAAAAAGATAAATGATAAGGCTAAAAGACAGCAGTAATAATAAATATGCAGGTTACACGATATAAGCGCAAAGCAAAATGGAAAAATATATGGCATATAACAACTAAAATAGACAACAAAGGAAAAATATCTCAATGACGCCGGGGATTGCCGTAGGTATATTCGGGATAATCATAGTCATAGGTTTCATAGGAGAAATACTTTTTCAATATACTAAAATTCCGTCGATTTTATTTTTGATGGCCGCCGGTATTTTGCTTGGGCCGGTTTATGGCATCTTTAACCAAAATGTTTTCTTGGGCTTTGCCCCGTATTTAAGCACCCTTGTCCTTGTTCTTATAATGTTTCAAGGAGGACTCGAACTTAATTTTTTAACTGTTTTTAAGTCCTCTTATCTTTCCATGTTGCTTATACTGATAGGCCTTGCCCTTTCCATTTTTTTGGTAGGCGGGATTTTTTATTTAATGGGCGGCGGCGGCCTTATCCAGTCTTTAATGCTTGGCACGGTAGTTTCGTGTTCCAGTTCGACGGTTATAATACCTCTTTTGCCCAATATCGACGCTACCGAAAAAAATAAGACTATAATTGCAATCGAATCGACTTTTAACGATGCATTCGCAATAATTGTCCTTATAATTTTAATAAATATCGCAAAAAACGCTTCTGTTCATGTAGGTATCGGCGGAGTCGCATTGCAGACGGTTTATTCGTTCGGCGTTTCGGCGCTTATAGCCGTAGTAAGCGGCATTGCATGGTATGCCCTTTTAAAGTTTTTAGTAAAAACGAAATTCGCGTATTCGGTTACGTTTGCGGCTATGCTTGTCATAATATTAATTATGCACTATGTTCATGGAAATGGAGCTATAGCGATACTGGTTTTCGGTATTATGATGGGCAACGAGGAACTGCTGACTAAGCTCAAAGTTAATTTTTTTAATATGAGTATTAAAAATTCTATAATAAAACAGTTTAACCACGAGTTTTCTTTTTTGATAAGGACAGTTTTTTTTGTTTTTCTCGGCGTAGTCGTAGAATTGCATAAAGACAATTGGGTATTTTTCGACAGGTTATTCATAATAATTGTTCTTATTATTTTGGCGAGATATGCCGCGGTTTCGTCTATTTTTAAATTAGAAAACTTTAAATTTAAAAAAAATGCGAAAGAGATGCAGGAAAACGCGAGCGTTCAGGAAAGCCGGAAAGACCAAAAAAAAGAAAAGTTTTTTATGTTTTCAATGATAGGAAGGGCGCTTGCTACCGCAATAATGGCTTATATGCCTTTGAATGCCGGTATTTCGGGGACTTCTAAATTTCCGGAATATGCTTTTATGGTAATTAT
Organism: bacterium; assembly: GCA_027319095.1. Classification (GTDB taxonomy): domain Bacteria; phylum SZUA-79; class SZUA-79; order Acidulodesulfobacterales; family Acidulodesulfobacteraceae; genus Acidulodesulfobacterium_A. The sequence continues at coordinate 2,885 of DAHVNW010000026.1, forward strand.
AATTACGAACGTATTGCTGACTGCAGGAGTTTGGTACGGTTCGCACGGGTTTAAACCGGAGCCGGTCTGCGGCGATAATAATATTAATGCCGAAGGCGGGGGCGGCGTTAACGCAGGCGGGAATTATTGATGCTAATCAATGCCGGTTGATGCTAATAAATAATTAAATATCTCAATATATGGAACTAAAAACATACGATAAGTTTCCGCCTTTTTTTTCTTTCGTTATAGACAACAAGTTTAGGAATATTTTTGAAAATATGGATAAAAACGTTAAGATTATGGGGGTCGGTAACGCAATGAAAGTGCTTGAAATCGGTTGCGGAAGCGGATACGTAACTTCGTTTCTATCAAAAGCCGTAGGAACGGAAGGCTCCGTCATCTCCGTTGACATTCAGGAGAAAATGATCGAAAAGGCAAAAAGAAAAAGAGGATACCTGAAAAACGTCGATTTTAGAGTATCAAACGCATCGGATGTAAATTCTATTGCGGACGGCGAAATAGATTTGGCGTTTCTTTATTATTCGTTTCACGAAATAGATAAAAAAGACGAAGCGGTTAAAGAACTTTACAGAGTATTGAAACATAACGGCATATTGTCCATTAAAGAGCCGAGATTCGAAGTTTTCAAAAAGGACAGGGAAAGTTATAGAGAATTTATAATAGAACGCGGATTCGAATTTATAGAAAGCCCTAAACCGTGCGATACTTTGGGATGTTATCTCAAATTTATTAAAAAATAACGATAAAGTAACAACAAAATTAATCGGATTATTAAAAACTGCGGCGAAACGTACTTTGATTTTTTTGTAAAACGCCGCAGAAAAGTTATAAATTCCATTCTTTAACCAACCCGACCCGTCCGGCATAGAAATACTTATCATGTTTTAATTATAAAATAAAATATCATTTTATTAAAAAGTTTACATATTTATGTTGATTTTTTTAGAATAATTTATTATAATATTTATAAGTATTGTTTTAATTTTAAAACATTATTTTATTAAATTAATAATACGATTATAAATGCGGCTATGAAAAAAAACACCGTCAAACGCTTTGATTTAAGGCCGTTAAAACAGTTATCGCATCCGACGGACATCGTGAAGCAGTTTACGCCAAACTGGTTTGCGATGAATATGGGAACGGGTATTCTTTCGCTTATGCTTGCGGCTTTTCCTTATCGCTTCGAAGGATTGCATGCGCTTGCCGAAATATTATGGATAATTAATATAGTATTTTTTGTAGTTTTCAGCGTTTTATTTATCGGACGCATTACCTTTTTTTTCGATTCCATAAAAAAACTCTTAAGGCATCCCGTCCAATCCATGTTTCTCGGCGCAATACCCATGGGTCTTGCCACAATAGTAAACGGATGCATAGTTTTCGACGCTTCCGCATTATCCGGCGCAGCTTTATATTTATGGTTTATCGACGCCTCGATTGCCCTTATCGTAGGGATTTTAGTTCCATTCTATATGTTTACCAGTCAGAAGCATACTATAGAAGATATGACCGCGATATGGCTACTGCCAATAGTTCCGGCAGAGGTTGCCGCCGCTTCTTCAGGTTTTATTATACCGCACATCGCTCCGCTTATAGGCAGGTTGGTCGTAGTTTTAGGGTATGTTTTATGGGCTTTTTCGGTTCCGTTGGCTTTCGGAATACTCGTAATCCTTTTTTTACGGCTTGCGTGGCACAAACTGCCCCATAAAGATATGGCCGTATCTACATGGCTTACGTTGGGACCAATAGGAACCGGCGGATTAGCATTGCTTCTCTTGGGAAACGACGCTCCTGCAGCGTTTAAAGGTACTAAACTTTATATGTATGCGGCTACCGCCCGCGCCTTTAGTCCAATTGGCGGAACGGTAATATGGGGTTTCGGCTTTTGGTGGCTTATTATAGCGATTTTAATGACTTTAAAATACGTGCGGGAAGAACTGCCGTTTAATATGGGATGGTGGGGATTCACTTTTCCTTTGGGGGTATATACGGCTTCCACAATTACCCTTTACAAAGTTACGGATATCGGTATTTTTAAAATATTCGGAGCTATATTCGTAGTCATGCTGGCTTTTTTTTGGACGCTGGTTACTTCCAAGACCGTTCACGGCATGTGGCACGGGTATTTGTTTAAGGCTCCGTGTCTTTCCGCCGAAACAGGACTGCCGGAAGACGTCGAAGCATGCGTAGAAAATTAAATTAAAATAAAAATGCGAAGGCTAAGCCTTTAGAAAACCGTATCCGCTTGAATCGGTTTCCTTAATTTTACGGGAATGCTATAATTTACCATTATGAATCGGCTTTTTTATTCGGCTTCCGGTTTTAAAGCAATTGCAGGCGGCGGCGTCGAGGCTGTCAGGAATATCGGCATCGTGGTTTTATCGGAAAATTCTTTAAAAACGGCATTAAAAGTTATAGAAAATGTTAAAAATTTACGTTTATATTCCGAACACAGCCCGCTTTTTAATTTAAATTTTAATGCGGGCATAGTTTTATTTGCGAAATTCCCTCGTTCGGGCAAAAGCGGTTTATTTCCCGCCGCAAAAAATTACGCTGCGGAAATAGAAAATTCTTTAAAAAAAAGCAGTTTAAATTTAAACGGACAAGTTTCAGGCGGCGTTTTAAGCGGAGTATCCGTCGAAAGGTTTGAAAAGTTTTCGCCAGATTTTACGGAGTCTTTGTTCGACCGGTTCGATTTCATCTTGTTTTTTCTTGCTGTAGGGGCTGCGGTAAGGCTTATTGCCCCGCATGTCCGAAGCAAACTGAGCGATCCTGCAGTAACCGTTGTGGACGAAGCGGGACGGTTCGCGGTAAGCCTTTTATCCGGGCATATCGGCGGCGCTAACCGCTTTACCGAATACGTAGCCGCATCAATCGGAGCGATTCCCGTTATAACCACGGCTACCGACGCCAGCGGCAAGTTTTCTTTGGATACTTTTGCGGACGATTTCGATTTTTTTATAGAAGACGCCCGGCATAAAATAAAAGAGTTTAATTCGGCGTCCCTGAGGGGGGAAGAATTTGTCTTTTATGTTGGCGGGGGTTTTTACGGCAAAGAAGCGCATGAGAGGCTTTGCGGCATGATAAAAGAATATCTCGGAGCTTTTGCTATAAGGTCGGACAGTCAGGCGGACGAGGTTTCAAATAATAATCGGTTTAGATACAGGATAATTACAAAACCCTCTGAATTAGACGCTTTTATGAAAAGCGCCGGGGATTTGGGCGGCAAAACAAGCTTAATCGTAATTTCTCCGTCGTTTCAATTTAACCGCGTAAATTCCGAAAATTTTGCAGATGCCGTAAACCCACCCCTTAATCTTCAAACCGTAATACTAAAGCCAAAAAATATCGTCTTAGGCATTGGATGCAACAAGGGAACGAGTTTTGACGAGATAGAAGAATTTGCCGTTTCGGTTCTGGATGGACGCGGAATTTCTTTGAACTGCATAAAAAATATAGCCACTATAGATTTAAAAAAAGACGAGGAGGGTATTTTAAAATTCGGCTTGAAATACGGAAAATTTATAGATTTTTTTTCTAAAGACGATATAAATAATTTTCTGAGTAATTTTTTGGGCAAAACAGGAAAAAACCTTTTAAATCCCGTATGCTTTAAACATACCGGCGCATATTCGGTAGCCGAACCGTGCGCCTTAATGTCATCTAAAAGCGAGAAGCTCATTATAAGCAAGAAGAAAAAGGGCAACGTTACTATTTCGGCTGCAGTTTCGGAATAAAATTTTCAAAAAAATCCTTGCAAAATATAATTAAAAAAATATAATTAAAAATGTTATCTAAAAATAATCATAAAAATGAACGGTTTATTAAGATATACATTTATATCTTTATCAATATCGGCAGGCTTATTTTTCCTTATTTTTCCGTTAATATCTCCCTATAAAGAATTTTACGTATATACCGTTCCATTCGCTTTGACCTTTAAAATCGACAGGTTGTCTATTTTTTTCGTTATCCTTATAGCTCTCGTTTCAATTTTTATTTCTGTTTTTTCTTTAAAATACAGCGAAGAATATAAAGAAAAGCCGCATATTTTTTTCTTAGGACTGCTTTTTATCCTTTCGATGATATTGGTGGTTCTTAGTTACGATATGGTTACTTTTTTAATATTTTGGGAATTAATGTCCTTGACTTCTTTTTTTCTCGTCATATCCGATGGAAACAGCGAGTCGAAAAAAGCGGGACGTCTGTATTTTCTGATGACGCACATCGGCACGGTATTTATAACGTCCGCCTTCGTCCTTCTTTATCTAAAGTCCTCGTCGCTTTCTTTCGGAAACTATAAGGATATAGCGGGTATATTGATACTTCTCCTTGCCGTTACCGGATTTTCTATTAAAGCCGGCCTTTTGCCTTTTCACGCATGGCTGCCGCATGCGCATCCGGTCGCCCCTTCGCATATATCGGCACTTATGTCGGGGGTGATGGTAAACGTAGCGATATATGGAATATTGAGGTTTTTATTTATTTTCGGATTAAAAGGCTATCCGTATCTCGGAATATTGCTGCTTATACTCGGCGCATTGACGGCGTTTTTTGGCATAATGAATGCGCTCGTACAAAAGGATATTAAAAAAACGCTTGCATTTTCGACTATAGAAAACATAGGAATAATCTATATGGGCATAGGGCTTTCGTACTGGGCATCCGTGGAAGGATATAAAATAATAGCGGTGACGGCATTGCTTGCCGCCATTCTTCACGTGTTAAATCATGCTCTTAGCAAAAGCGCTCTGTTTATGGGTTCGGGCATCATATTAAAAAATGCCCATACAAAAAATATGGAAGAGCTTGGCGGGCTTTCGAAAAAAATGAGTTTCTTTTCCGTCCTTTTCCTTATAGCCGCAATGTCGATATCTGCCGTTCCGCCGCTTAACGGGTTTCTCGGAGAGTGGTATCTTTATGTGTCGCTTATCGGCGCGGCGCAGACGCACAACCTCTATATAGTGTATTTTTCTATTATTTCCATAGCCCTGTTGTCGCTTACGGGGGTAATAGCCGGAGCCGCGTTTGCAAAATTATACGGTATAACCTTTTTAGGGAAGCATAGAAGCGATAAAGCAAAAAATGCCGCAAAAACCGGCCTCATAGAAAATATTTCTTTGTCTTTCCCAGTTCTTTTATGCATAGTTATCGGAATTTATCCGTATCCGCTGATTTCTGTTTTGGGCGGTTTAATTTCTTATCTTTTCCGGGGATTGGTAAGCGGCGGCGGCATTTTGCGCGCATTTGGCTCAAACCCGTTTTCGGCGCTCTCGCCGGTTCAAACATATAAAAATTATTCTTATTCTATGTATTCGCCGATGCTTTTTATTACCGGCATATTAATTTTTCTGGGCTTAGCGGCAATGTTCTTTAAAATTGCGTCTAACGGTAAAACGCGAAAATATAAAACCTGGGATTGCGGGCTTGAGGAGGATAATAAGGCGGCCCAGTTTTCGGGTAGCGGTTTTTCTTACGGAATAATGAGGGTTTTTTCCACTTTTTATTCGACGGCTTCCGAAATTAAATTCGATACGGACGTCAAAAAATATTTCAGGAAAGATACTGTTTATTCCGAAGAGATAAGCGATATTTTCGAGATGAAGGTTTATGAACCTTTAAAAAAATATATTTTGAAAGCATCGAATTATTTATCTTCGATTTTTGAAACGGAAAATATGAATTTATCTTTAAGCTATGTTTTTTTATCGCTGGTTTTGTGCGTTATTATATATCTGTTTTTAGTCGGATGAATTATTATTTATAAAATTTAGAATTCAGGAAGAAAAAACTTAAAATGGCAGAGATTGGTTTAGGGCTTTTTCAATTTTTTTTAATCTTAGGACTGGCTCCCTTTTTCGCAGGCATTATACATAAGTTGAAACAAAATTTCAGGGGGCAGAAAGGAATAAAAATTACGCAGTTTTATACTAATTTTTTTAAGCTTTTAAAAAAAGAGGCTGTTATTTCTTCAGAATCGAGCTATATATCAAAAATCGCTCCATATATCATTCTTTCGGTAAATCTCCTCGTTCTCGGCATACTCCCCGCTTTTTACCGTTATCCGCTGTTCGCGCCTTTATCGGATATTATCGTTATCGTTTACGCTCTTTCGGCAGCGACGTTTTTTATTACGCTTTACTCGTTGGACCAGGGAAGTCCGTTTGGCGGGCTTGGAGGAGAAAGAGAATGGTTTTTAACGATGCTTTCCGAGCCTTCGCTTATTTTTATTTTCGTCGCGCTTGCGATATATTCTAAAAAGGGTATGATTACCGAAATATTTTACTACATCCAGAAAAACGCCGCCGTTGCCGTCAGTAACGGTTTTCACGGGCATTTTTCTATCGCCATACCGTTTATGTTATTAATATCGCTTTTTATACTCGGACTATCCGAAAATGCAAGGATTCCGATAGACAATCCCGAAACACATCTGGAACTTACCATGATACACGAAGCTAATATTTTGGAGGCGAGCGGAAAGTATCTCGGAATGTTAGAATATTCCGCTTATATAAAGTTGTCCATATTTCTAACGTTTATGTCGCTTATACTGTTTCCGTATATGGCGGGCAACGCAGCGGAACTGCCCTTTGCCGTTCTTTTGTATTTATTTAAAATGCTTATGCTTTGCTTTATTATCGCGATATTTGAGGTTTTAAACCCTAAGATGAGGCTGTTCAGGGCGCCCAATATGCTTTCGGTCGCGTTTATCATTTCCCTTATAGCTATGATTTTATCCGTCAGGGGGGTATAAATGGATAAATTCGCGGAATTGTTCGCCGTTTTAATATTAGTATCCGCCGTGTTAAACGCGGGGTCCCCGTTTATAGAATTCGGTATAAAGCTGTATGCTTTTCAATCGTTGATGCTTGCATTATATACCTTGATGGTTGCCCTCCATTCTAATACGCCGAGTCTTTACTGGTCTTTCTCTATAACGATATTATTTAAGGTTATAACCATACCTTATTTTCTTTTTAAAACATTAAAAAAAACGGATATAAAAAGAGAGATGGATTCTGTAATAGGAATTCCGGAATCCGTCGTGCTTGCGGGTTCGCTGACGCTTTTGTCCAATATAATAGCCGAAAAGATAATAACGTCGGTTATTGCTTTCGGCTCGCTGATTTTTACGATTTCGCTCGCCACTTTTTTAATAGGGGCAATGCTTATGATAACGAGGAAAACTTTGTTTTCGCAGATAATAGGTTTCCTTACCATAGATAACGCCATATTTTTAGCGGGAAACAGTTTCACCCGCGGAATGCCGCTTATCGTCGAGTTCGGCGTTTTATTCGATTTGCTGGCAGCCGTTTTGATACTTTCGCTTTTAATTATAAATATTAAAAAGAGTTCCATAAATAAAACTATGAAGCATAACTAAAGGATAACGATATATGATAGAACTTGCGCTTGCCGTTCCGGCATTGATCCTTCTGCTTTCTTTGTTTGCCGGCGTCATTTATATGTCTTACATACAGATTGCCGCATCGGTAATAGTCTTTGCCGCAGTAATAGACGGGGTGTTATTTGTAAAACCGGATAAAATTTTTTTAGGAGGATATTTTTTTATAGATTCTCTGAACGCCGTAGTTTTGTTTACGGTATCTTTATTGGAGCTTTTTATAGCATTTTATTCGTTTGGGTATATTAGAACCGAGATAAAGCACGGATTATCTAAAAGAAAATTTAAATACTACTTTTTTTGGAAAAATCTTTTTATTTTAAGCATGATGGTCTCCATTTTAGCCAACAATTTAGGCATATTTTGGGTAGGCATAGAAGGCACGACGCTTGCTACGGCTTTATTAGTGTCGTTCAATAGAACGAAAGAGGCATACGAAGCCACATGGAAATACGTCTTAATGTGCAGCGCGGGCATCGCTATAGGCTTGTTTGCGATAGTAATACTTTATTTTACGACGTCAGATTTTTACGGACAGAGCATCAAAGCGTTGTCTTTTCTTAATATTATCAAAGTGGGAGGAAAACTCGATAAAAACTTTGTCCTTCTTGCGTTTATTCTTGCTCTTACGGGGTTCGGAACGAAAGTCGGGTTTGCTCCGATGCATAACTGGCTGCCCGACGCGCACTCTCAAGCGCCGAGTCCCATAAGCGCCATGTTGTCGGGCGTGCTTTTAAATACCGCCCTACTGGGAATATTAAGGTTTTATCAGATTGCATTATCGGCCGGCATTTATTCCGCGAAATATTTTTTTATCGGATTCGGTTTTTTAACCATTGCGATTTCGGCATTGTCCATATTTAAGCAAAAAGATTATAAACGGCTTTTTGCGTATTCGTCGATGGAAAACATGGGGCTGATTACGCTGGGTTTCGGCATAGGAGGCATTGCCGTTATGGGCAGCCTGCTGCAGATATTGTTTCATGCGCTTAATAAAGGGGCTATTTTCTTGTCTTCGGGAAATGTTTTGGCGGTTACCCATGAAAGAAAAATAGATAAAATAAAGAACCTGTCTAAAATGATGCCGGTAACGTCGTTCATGCTTCTTTTAGCGGTTATCGGAATTACGGGCACTCCGCCATTCGCCATATTTTTAAGCGAACTTCTTATAATTATTGGAATGTTTAGTTTTAACGTGATTTTCGGCTTCATAGTTCTGTTTTTCCTTATACTTATGTTTGCCGGACTTTTATCTAAAACCCTTTTGCTCCGCGGTAATTCCAACGACGGCGAAAAAGACGGTTCACCTATAATAGGCTTCATAGAAGGGAAAAGCCTCCATCCTTTTTTGCTATACGTTCCTGCATTATTAATAGCAATATCGGTCATTTTTCTTTTTTATTTGCCGGAGCCTTTTTTGCTTCTTGTAAAATCTGCCGTCAGGGAATTATGAAGCTATAAAGACATATATTAAAAATATAAAGGAGCGGTTACGACCAAAATGGATGAATCGGCAGAAAAAGGATTTGAAGAAGAAATTATCGGCAAAAACGAGTTGCGCGACAAAACAAACGGAATAATTTACGGCGGGGGGTATCTTTTGGGAGTCGTCGCCTTGGACAATTTGCTTATGAGCAAGGACAGGTTCGAAATAAAGTATTTTTTTGTTTCCGGCAGACGCATTAAATCATTGGCATTTTTACCGGGGGACAGTTTTCCGTCTCTTTCCGACATATGCCCGTCCGCTAAATTATACGAAAGGGAAATTGCCGATATGTTCGGCATTATGCCGCTTAATCATCCGGATTTAAAGCCGCTTATGCTTTTCCCCGAAAATTGGGACGCGGCAGTTCATCCGCTTAGAAAAGATTACGGCGGCGTCAAATGCATTGGACCCGATTTTAAAAGATACGGGGAATATAAATATAAAAAGGTATACGGGGACGGCATCTTCGAAGTTCCGGTAGGACCTATCCACGCCGGAATTATAGAATCTGGACATTTCAGGTTTTCTTTGAGGGGCGAGCCGATTCTCCAGTTGGAAATCCGCCATTTTTGGAAACACAGGGGAGTAGAAAAGCTCTGCGAAGGCAAAAGCCTAAGCGAAGCTTTAAAAATAGTTTCGAGAATTTCAGGCGATAACAGCGTTAATATAACGCTGGCATATTTAACGGCCGCCGAAAGAATTTTGGGTATAAACGTTCCGCAAAAAGTAAAACATATAAGGGTTATTTTTGCGGAGTTGGAAAGGTTATGGAATAACGTCCGCGATATAGGTTTTATATTTATGGATATAGGTTTTAACCTTTGGGCGCAGAATTTGTTCGTTGTATTGGAAGACATTTTAAGAATGAATAAATCTGTTACGTCGCACAGGTATATGTTCGACATATTTCGCATCGGCGGGATAAGCGACACGGCATATATCGACGGCGCTAAAGCCGGGGATATTGCCGGTTTGCTTGAAAAGGTAAAAGACGAATTAAAAAAAGCCGAAAAAATAGTTCTAAATTCTCCTTCCGTAACCGACAGAATAGAGCTTGCGGGAAAAATAAATAAAAAGACTGCCCAAGAGCTCTCCCTGTGCGGCGTATGTGCAAGGGCATCAGGTTTAAAAAGAGACACGAGGATAGAAATTCCATATTTGCTATATGGGGAAAATATTAAAATCGAGCCTGCGGCATTTGAAGAAGGAGATGTTTTTGCAAGGACAAGGATGCGGATTAAAGACGCGTTTGAATCCATAAAAATAATTACCTCTCTTTGCCGGAGCCTGCCGGGCCTGCTGCCAGAAGCCGAAACGGCTGCGGATAAGGAGGCTGCCGATGCGGCTTCGAATACGATTGCGGCAGGCATATTTAGAGCCGGCGGCCGCGAAGCGATAGGAAATGCCGAAACATCCCGCGGCAATGCCTTTTTTTATATTTCGACCGACGGCGAAGGCAAAATTTACAGGCTTAAATATATAGACCCTTCGTTCAGGAACTGGCCGGCAATACAATACGGAATTCTCGGAGATATTATCGCGGATTTTCCCCTGGTCAATAAGAGTATGAACTTATCGTATGCCGGAAACGATTTGTGATATAATATTAAAATAATAAAGTGTAATAATTAAATAATTCATGAAGATACCCTTTTTTATCAAAAATATTTTCGAAACAAAAACAGAAGGTGAGGAAAGCTGGGGGAAAGTCGAAACAGCCGGAAACGAATTAAAAAAAGACGTGTATGGAAAATTAGGCAGGAGCCTGTTTATCCGACTTGTTGATTCCGGTTCCTGCAACGCCTGCGAAAATGAATTGTCCGCTTTATCTAATCCGTATTACGATTTGGAAAGATTTGGATTAAAATTCGTCGCTTCGCCTAAACATGCCGATATTTTGTTTATAACCGGATGCATGACGAGAAATATGTTAAACCCAGTTCTCAATGCCTATAACAATATTCCGGAGCCAAAATTTGTCGTAACCATAGGAGATTGCGCCGGAGAAAGCTCTATATTTAGGGAATCCTATGCCGTAATGGGTCCGGTTTCTAAACGGCTTTCCGTAGTAATGCATATAGACGGTTGTCCGCCGGAGCCTAAAACGATTATATCTTCTTTAATTTCTTTATTTCGAAAATAAGTCTCTTTTGCTATGTCTTTAATAAGAAAAATTATAGATGCAATAGGTTTTTTGACGATAACCGGATTTATAAAGAATGGCGATAATAACTGGAATATAAATGAAAATAACGGGGATAATAACAATAACAATGGTTGCCGTAACGGCAGCAGTAATGGCAGTAAAACGGAAGGCCTGAAAGCGTCTATTAAATTTTTTCCTATCGCAGGGCTTTTTATAGGCGCCTTTCTTGCGGCAGTTTTTTTTATATTACATAAATTTTCGACTATTCAAATAGCTTCGCTTATTTCGTTATTGTGCCTTTTTATTATAACGGGAGGACTTCACTTCGACGGGCTTTCCGATACCGCGGACGGTCTTTTTGCATATTTAAAGAGTCGCGACAGGACGCGTTTTTATAAGGCGATGAAAGACGTCAACACAGGTTTTGCCGGCAGCGCAGCCATGATATTTTATATTCTTATTATGTGGGCAGGCATTGACGCAGTAAATATTAAGTTTGTGTATCTTTCGCTCTTTACTTTTCCAGTCGTGGGCAGATATTCGATTGTTTTAACTTCCTATTTTTTAAATACGCCCGAAGATTTTAAGGGGATAGGCTCCGTCTTTACCGAAAGTACAGGGCTTTTAACGCTCGTCGCCGCATCGGTTTTAACGGTTGCTATCATTTATTTATTCTTAAATTTATCGGGTATTTTTTCGCTGTCGGTTTCGGCTTTATCCGTTTTAATTTTAGGACTTTATTTTTCTAAAAAATTCGGCGGCGTTAACGGCGACATGATTGGATTTTCGGTAAAAATATCGGAAATTGTTTACATTATCGCGCTCTGCGGTTTTTATAAAGCGTTATGATGTTTATGCATGTATTTAATATTAATACTATTCCTCTTTCCACATTTCCGGGACAAACCCCACGCCCTTGTTTCTTCCCGTCTTTTTTGCGCTGCAAAGAGCGACGCCGGCAAATTTAACCGCCTGCTAAAATTTGTCGGAATCGACCGTAAATTCACAAATCCCGATACTTATTGTCTTTTTAAGAACGTCCGCTCCAGGAATTTCTATCGTCGAGGATTCAGCCGTATTTCTTATTTCTAATCTTTTCGGCGATGACGACCCCTTCGCCCTCTTTAATGTCTATTATTTGTTTAATTTTTATATAAAATCAGTTTTATTTTATTGTTCCTTCAATAAAATTTTAACAAGCACATCACAGTTTATTTACAAAAAATCTCTTATTTTTCCTTTAATTTCAATAGACAAGTTCAAAGTTGACATAGATATTTTTTATGAGGATAACCGGTCGGAAGCGCTTATTTACTGATGTTTTCAAGTGGTAGGCACGGGCGGTCTCGAACCGCCGACCCCTACCGTGTCAAGGTAGTACTCTAACCCCTGAGCTACGTGCCTATGATAATATTTAAGATTATTTATATATTACTATTTTTATTTGTTTAATGTCAATAAAGTTTTTAAAATATAAAGCTTTTAAAGCCGTTTTTACAAATTATAAAAATAATTTTATGACGATTTGGCAAAAAAATGCCAAAATGGCAAATAAATTTTTAAAAAAAGTTAAAAATATTGAAATAAAATTATTATATTTTAGGCGGTTTACCCTTTTACAGGATTAATTTCTGAGTTAGGCATATATTTTGCTATATAATCACAATACGATGATATCGGTATTTTATGGCAATCAGATAATAAGGCATGGTATATATATAGTTAAATTTAAAATATTTAAGGAGAACAATTTATGTCTGAAAAATTGGCGATTATAATAGCTTCCGAAGAGTATGAAAAGTCCCACGTAGCTTCCATGATAGCCTCGGTCGCTGCCGTTTCTGGGATGAATGTGTCTATTTTTGTAACGATGAACGCGGTTTATAATTATTTAAAAGAAACCGTGGAGAAGAAAAATTTTACTGGCGGAAAGATATACGAGCAGATAAAAGAAAAAAAGTCGGCTATGTTCTATGAATTGTTCTATTCGGCAAAGATGCTCGGAGATCTTAAGATTTATGTCTGTTCAATGGTTATGGACATTTTAAAAATAGAAAAAGACGATTTAATAGATATAGTGGACGATAATGTAGGGATTGCCGCATTCCTCGGCATTATGGAAGGTGCGGAAACGATAACCTTTTAACGGCGAATTAAATAATAAATATTATAAGGAGGGTATTTGTCATGACCGAAGAAGAATTAAGGCAAATTAAGCCAACCGTTACCGTGGATGCGAGGGGAACGTATTGTCCCGGTCCGTTAATGGAATTAATCAAGGAAATGAGGCAGCAGCCGGTAGGTTCGACAATTGAATTGATTTCGGGGGATGCAGGAAGCGCAAAAGACGTTCCAGAATGGCTCGGCAAGGTAAAGCAAGAATTTTTGGGCGTTATTCCCGAAGATAACTTCTGGCGTATTTTTTCTAAAAAAATTAAAGATATGTAGCATTAATAAATCCTGAGGTCGATATGGCATCAATATTTAATTAAATCTTCAATTCAAATCTTAAATTTTAGTTTAAGGAGGCTGTTATGTCAAAAAGAGTAGTTATTGTCGGAGGAGGAGTAGGCGGAACCATTATTGCAAATTTACTTGCAAAAAAAATGCGTCCCGAACTTAAAAAAGGAGACGTGGCAATCGACGTTATTTCGGATAAAGCCGAGCATTTTTATCAGCCCGGTCTTTTGTATATGCTGTTTGGGCTTAAACACTATGAGGAGTTAGTAAGAAACGAAAAAGATCTTCTTGACCCGATGGTCGAACTTCATCTTCATCCCGCCGTTAAAATAGATAAGGATAAAAACGAGGTTCATCTTCAAAACGGCGTCGTAATAAAATACGATATATTGGTTCTGGCTACCGGATCGAGGCCGGCTCCGGAAACGATACCGGGATTAAAAGAGGGCGGACACTGGTTTTACGAACTTGATGCCTGCTTAAAACTGCGCCATGAATTAATGAATTTCAAAGGCGGAAAAATTGTTTTAACTATTGGTCTTCCCCATAAATGCCCGGTTGCGCCGTTAGAAGTTTCATATATGCTCGACGAATGGTTCAGGCAGAGAGGTTTAAGGGATAAAGTCGATTACACTTATACTTATCCAATAGGAAGGCTTCACGGGCTTGAGTCTGTCGCCCATTTTGCAGCTAAAACGTTTCCTAAACACGGAATCAACACTGAAACGCTCTTTAATATGAAAGAAGTGGACGTAAATAAAAAAACAATTACCAGCCTCGAAGGCGTAACTTTAAAATACGACCTTATGATAACGATTCCGCCACATAAAGGCGCGCAGGTAATAGAAGATTCCGGTCTCGGACAGAACGGTTTCGTTCCTACCGATAGATTTACGCTTAAAATGGAAGGTTCGACAAATATTTACGTAGTAGGCGACACTACCAACCTTCCTATAAGCAAAGCAGGCTCCACCGCTCATTTCGAATCCGACGTCATAGTCGAAAATATTGCCTCCGAGTTAAGAGACGGACTTACTCCGTTCAGATATGACGGCAAGGTCTTTTGTTTTATCGAAACCGGTTTAACCAAAGCGACATATATTATGTTCGATTATAATAACCCGCCTAACCCGGTTGCCCCGTCCGCCCTTATTCACTGGTTTAAATTAACGTATAACAAGGTTTACTGGCTGACCCCGATGGGAATTTTATAATTTAACGGTTTAAAGCTGTGAGGTACCAGATTAAAATCCGGTACCTATTATTAAGGAGGCAAATTATGGCTGAAAATGCAAACGAAATCCAGCAAAGCTCAAAAATAGACGTCGGCGCTGCCATTGGCAAAAAACTTTCTGAAAAGCCGCAAATATTGGAACACCTGTTAAATATTATAGACAGGCTGGATACCATCGATGAATTTAGCGCAATGCTTCAGGCCCAAAAGGACGCTTCTACGGATGCCATGGTCCAGAGGGTCGCCGATAATATTACTACAGGTCTTTCCATAATGGACAGCTTTTCCGGCGAAGAACAGCTTTCCATGATTAAAACGGCGGGAAGCAAAGCGGAAAGCCTGAAAAAAAGCATAGAAACAATCGCCGAAC
The DNA here is from genome assembly GCA_027319095.1 of bacterium. Lineage (GTDB taxonomy): Bacteria > SZUA-79 > SZUA-79 > Acidulodesulfobacterales > Acidulodesulfobacteraceae > Acidulodesulfobacterium_A. The sequence goes on from DAHVNW010000026.1 coordinate 17,995, forward strand.
TTGAGAAATCCGGCACTTTGCAGTCCCTTAAAGAAATGGGCGATTTTGTCGCAGGTTTCAGCAGGGGAACGACCGACGCAATGATAGAACGCATGGCCGGAACCGCCGAGAAGCTTGCAGAACTTACGGACTCGCTGAGCGCAGACAATATGGCCGGCTTGATTAAAAAAGCACAGTATTTGTCGGATTCTCTTGAGTCGTCTTTGGATAAAATCGCCGAACTTGAGAAATCCGGCACTTTGCAGTCCCTTAAAGAAATGGGCGATTTTGTCGCAGGTTTCAGCAGGG
>DAHVNW010000027.1 GCA_027319095.1 bacterium
TGAAGATATAAAAGCAATAGTTGAATTTCTCCAGAATATCCGTGAGCAATATAATATCAAAAAAAACGGTGATGGGAATAATAATTTAAAAAGCGCATTGGTTAATTTTATTAATAAATATGATTTATATAAATTTAAGATCCTAATAAACGAGGAAAGAAATAATACGCGATATATAGATATATCTATGCACGACGGAAGAACCGTTTATAATGTCGACAGCAAAGGCAATGTATATAAAACGAGACTTTACCTGACATACAAATAATGTTTTATCATTTTACATTTTTTAGAAAAAATGATAAAACGAATAAATATGCAAGATTTATATTTAAATATGCGATAACGTGACGCCGTAATTTTTAATAATATTTTAAAGCTTCGTTGATTAAATAAAAATAATTCAATGATATACTAAAAAGCCTACGATAACCGATATTATAAATTAATATTTATGGATAACACTATAATGAACCAATAAATCAAGACAGTAATTTTAAAATCTTACTTCCCTAATTATGAAAACCTGTTAAAATTTTAATAGCCGGCATAGGCTATTAAAAACAAAAACAAATTTAATATAAAAAGGGGATTAATTAAAATGAGCTAAATTCACAGAAAGTTTACACCCGAATTTAAACCGAAAGTCGTATTGGAGCTTTTAGAGACCGGCAAATCGGTAAACGAGATAGCCTCTAAATACAACCTTCTTCCGAAAAGCGTTACTACCTGGAAGCAACAGTTCTTAGGGAACGCCGCATCCACATTCGAATATTCCGTTTCCACCAAAAAATACAAAGACTAGATTAAAGAAAAAGAGCGAAAAGTAGAAGAATTAATTTTTATTTGCATAAAAATCAAGAGCCTTTTCCACGAAGAAATTAAAACGAGAAGTTGTCAGGCCATAAACTTTAATTTTCAAAGGATAATAATAACAGGCTCGATAAGCATGGAAGGTATGGGGTAGGATAGAATAAAGAGTAAATAAATCCGCCCCCTTTTTGGGGTCCTTTTTAGACGTCCCTTTTTCCCTTTTTTACTCAGTTCCGATTTTGTCTTAATGTTTTGCCCTGAGATACTGCTTTGGCCATTCAATCTCTACGCCTAATTTGCGGGCGGCTTCAAGCGGCCAGTAAGGGTTTCTCAAAAGCTCCCTCCCCATCGCGACCATGTCGGCCGTTCCGGAGCTTAAAATATAATCCGCAAATTCCGGCTTCGTAATAAGTCCGACGCCTGAAACAGCTATGCCCGATTTTTCGCGTATCTCTTTTGCAAACCCAAGCTGATAGCCGTAATATATATTCATTTTAGCGTTGGATAGAATACCGCCGGAAGAACAATCTATCAAAGAAACTCCGGCTTCCTTTAACATTTTTGCAAGGATAATCGAAGATTCGAGGTCAAAGCCTCCTTCTGCCCAATCTACAGCGGATATTCTGACAAAAATAGGCTTATTTTTAGGCCAGCCTTCAATTTTAATAGCGTCTATAATTTCGAGCAAGAGCCTTGCCCTGTTTTCGAGGCTTCCGCCGTATTTGTCATTTCTTTTGTTAGATAACGGAGATAAAAATTCGTTTAACAGGTATCCGTGCGCGGAATGTATTTCTATCAGGTCAAATCCAGCTTTATGGGAATTTTTTGCTCCGTTCGCAAAATCCTTTATGACTTTTTTAATATCGCTATCGTCCATCTCTTTTGGAACGGGATAGCCTTCGCTAAAAGGAACAGGGCTTGGCGCAAGCACCTGCCATGCCCCTTCTTCAGGCTTCAAAGGATTGTCGCCGAGCCACGGGGCGTTAGTCGAAGCTTTCCTGCCCGCATGAGCCAGTTGAATCCCCATTGCGGTTCCGCAAGATTTGCAAAATTCGACTATCGGTTTAAAGGCTTCCGCCTGTTTTTCGTTCCATATGCCCGCATCGAAAGGACTAATCCTTCCTTCGGGGCTTACGCCGGTCGCTTCCACTATTATCAAGCCTACGCCGCCGACTGCTCTTGCTCCGAGATGCGCCGCGTGAAATGTCCCCACAACGCCGTCTGCCGCCGAATACATGCACATAGGCGCCATCATTATTCTGTTTTTTATTTTAATTCCGCCAATTTCTGCCGGTTCAAAAAGCATTTTCATGATGATTCCTCCATACTTGAGATTGAATTTATAATTAAACTTTATTATTTTCGGTTTGTTTTTGTTTAATTCGTTTTCTTTCGTTTAAATTCGGTTTTAGGTTTTATTATACCACATTTTTATTATAATGCCCTTTCCCTTATTTTTTTATGCATAAATTTGTGTTAAAACCGCTTTTTTGCTATACTATGCATATAATGAATAATAGAAACAACATAGAGAATATATTAGAATCTTTTGATGCCGTTAAAAATAAAATAGAAAATTTCAAGCCTGACTTACTGCTATTTTGTATCGATTTTGACGGAACGCTTGTAAAAATTCAGAAAAATCCATACGCTGCATATTTAGACCGCAAATATAAAAAAATCATAGAAAAAATCTCAAATACGAAAGGAATTTATTACTGCGTGGTAACCGGAAGGGCACTCGAAGACATAAAAGAAAGGGTCGGCAAAGACAACGACATAATATATTCCGGCAATCACGGCATGGAAATCAAAAGCTTCTATAAAGATTTAAATATAAATTTTATAGCAGGAGGGAAAAAATCCCGCATTTTTATTAAAATCATTAAAAAAGCGGAAAAAGACTTAAGAAAGATAAATATTCCGGGATTGATAATAGAAAATAAAAAGTATTCCGTCAGCCTCCATTGCAGAATGTTGAGTCCAGAAAATATTTCTAAATTAAAAAAAAATGTTAAAGAAGTTATTAAATCCAATAAAACATATGAAAAATTTTTACATTTAAAAAGAGGTAAAAAAATAGTGGAGGTCAGGCCTAAATTAGACTGGGATAAAGGAAAAGCTTGCAATTTTATAATTGAAAAATTATCGGAAATGTTAATTGACAAAAAAATAAAAAAATCCAAGGGCGGCAGGATAAACGGGGATATAAAAATTTTAAAGTTCTGCGCCGGAGATGATTTAACGGATGAGTCTATGTTTAAAGTTGAAAGTAACCGCTACGATAATTATAAAGATAATGTCCGAGTTACCGGCTGCGACGACAATTTGAAAAGCGCAAAAGCATTAAAAATGTTGAACATAAGCGCCGTAGTTGGAAAAAAGAAGTCTAACGCCGATTATTATTTGGACAACTATAATCAAACTTATATAATAATGGAAAAATTAGCCGATTTATTTTCACTTTAAAAAACGATTGATTCCATTTATTTCCGGTTGTTATCATAACGCTATCCGCCATGCGAAAAGTCGGCATAATCTACCATGGCGCCGTCGACAAATATAGTGCTGCCGGTAATGTAAGAGGCCGCATCCGAAACCAGAAAGGCGACAGTACGCGCAACTTCGGAGGATTCTCCCATTCTGCCGAACGGTATTTTTTCGAGCAGGTCTTTAAGGGTATCGGGGTTGCCCCATACGTTTTTATTTATGGGAGTTTTTATGGCGCCTGGCGCAAGAGATAAAACCCTTATGCCGAAAGGTCCGGCTTCCTGAGCTATTGTTTTAGTAAGCATGGATAAGCCTGCTTTTGCGACGGTATAACTGCTGTAGCCTGTCCAGGGAATTGTCTCGTGAACGGATGTAATATTAAGTATCACGCCGCTTTTTTTGGGAATCATATATTTTAATGCTTCGCGGGCGCAATAAAACTGACCGAAAAGGTTAATTTTTATAACCCTTTCCCATTCGTCCAAGTCGGCTTCCCATGATAAAGCGTACCTTCCGTCTATTCCGGCGTTGTTTACGAGTATGTCTATGCCGCCCCATTTTTCGATAATATCGCTTACCATTTCCGCAGCCAGAGTCCTGTCTGAAACATCCGCCTGCATGGTTATAACATCGGCGCCATTCTTTTTTAAATCTTCGGCTATAGATTCGGCTTTATTTTTTTCGGAGTGGTAATTAAAACCTACTTTTGCGCCGGAAGCAGCAAGCTCTCTTGTAATATCTTCTCCGAGCCCCGAACTTCCTCCGGTGACTAAAGCTCTTTTTCCGGTTAAATCCGCCGCCATATTTAATCCGCCGCCAATATATTTAATATATTTTAACTTGAATAGAGATAATGTTTATTGTATTATAGTAAGTATATCACGCAAACATATAAACTACAAGATGGTTTTTCATTTTTTTACTGTTATGGGCTTTATTTGTTATAATTTTGTTAAATGTTGCGTTAAAAGAAGAGCAGGGGATTTGAAAAGGCTATAAAATGGACGAAGCAATTTTTGCTCCGGGATGGCCGGGGATTCCAGGCAGGTGGACGAGTTCAAATAAAAGCGGGGTCGGAACGGCCTTCAAAGGAAGCCCTATATGGTTTACGATTTCTCACGGGATTCTAAACGAAGTATATTCGCCAAGAATAGACGAAGCCGCCATCCGCGATCTCGGTTTCATTATTACGGCAGGCGGCGGTTTTTTTTCGGAAGAAAAACGCCACGCTTCGCATGAAACATCGCTTCTTTATACGGGAGTTCCGGCTTATCATATAGAAAGCGTATGCAACAGGGGATATTACCGGTTAGAAAAAGACATTATAACCGACCCGGACAGGCCTGTAGTCCTTATAAGAGGGAGGTTTATTCCGTTAAAACCCGGCAATTACGGGCTTTATGCGATAGCGGGTTCGCATATCGGCAACTACGGCGCCGGCAATACGGCGTGGGTAGGAGATTATAAGGGTATAACCGGGCTTTTTGCCTCGCGCCACAATACATCCATATGCCTTATAAATAATTTAGGTTTTAAAAGCAGTTCGGTAGGTTTTGCCGGATTTTCCGACGGATGGCTGGATTTGATGCGGCACGGCCGCCTTGCAGAGTTTTATACGAGGGCCGAAAACGGAAATGTAGCGCTTACCGGAGAGGTAAATCTCGACGGCGATACCTTCGTTTTAGCGCTAGGAATCGGACGGAATCCTTCGGAAGCCGCCCACCAGGCGAGGGCATCCTTAAACGAAGGTTTTCAAAATCTTCTCGATTCTTATAACAAAAAATGGCAAGCGTTTTGGCAAAAGCAAAAACCGGTTTTTTATGCCGAAAAACACAGGCTTTTTTCTACAAGCGCCATGGTTATACTTGTTCATCGCGCTAAATATGTGCCTGGAGCTATTCTTGCAAGCCTTGCGGTGCCGTGGGGTTTTTCTAAAGGCGATGCGGATCTCGGCGGCTATCATCTCATATGGCCCCGCGATATGGTCGAGTCAGCCGGCGGACTTATCGCCGCAGGCATTAAAACCGAAGCCGCCGGTTTCCTTATTTATCTCGAATCGACGCAGGAATCCGACGGACACTGGCCGCAAAATATGTGGATAGACGGTTTTCCTTATTGGAGCGGCATCCAGATGGACGAAACGGCGCTGCCGGTTCTCCTTTTAGACCTTGCCCGCAGGGAGACTGCGCTTTCGGAAGGCGATATTAACCGTTTCTGGCCTATGATAAAAAAAGCGCTTTCCTATATCGTAAAAAATGGACCGGTAACACAGCAAGACCGGTGGGAAGAAAACGGCGGATATACTCCTTTTACTTTAGCTTCGGAAATAGCTGCTCTTGTTGCCGGCGCAGAACTTGCGATAACGGCGGGCGAAGAAGACATCGCCCCTTATTTGTTGGAAACCGCCGACGCCTGGTATTCAAGCATAGACCGCTGGCTTTATGTAAAGGGCGGGGAACTTGCCGGTAAAATGGATATCGAAGGATATTACGTCAGGGTTACTCCTCCAGATTTCGAAGAAGGCGACGATACCGTATGCATTAAAAACCGCCCTCCCGGTTCCTGCCATCCTCTCGTTTCATCGGTAATTTGCACCGATGCTTTGGCATTAGTTAGATTTGGGTTGAGGAATGCCGGCGATATTCGGATTTTAAATACGATAAAGGTTATAGATTCTTTGCTTAAAGTAGAAACCCGCTCAGGCCCATGCTGGCATAGATACAACGGTGACGGCTACGGCGAACACGAAGACGGGAGTCCGTTCGACGGTACCGGCAGGGGCAGGCTATGGCCGTTGCTTACCGGAGAGCGCGCTCATTATAGCATTGCCGCCGGAAATTTTGACGAAGCTAAACGTTTAATAAAAACGATGGAAGGATTTGCCGACGGCATTGGGCTTTTGCCGGAACAGATATGGGACGGCAAAGATATACCGGAAAAAAACCTTTATTTCGCACGTCCTACCGGTTCGGCGATGCCTTTGGTATGGGCCCATGCCGAATATTTAAAACTTGTCCGCTCAATCACGGAAGAAAGGGTATTCGACATGCCTCCGCAAACGGTTTTTCGCTATCTTAAAAACAATATATCTTCCAATCTTATACAGTGGCGCTTTAACCATAAATTGCGTAACATGCCGAAGGGCAAGACGCTGCGCATAGAAGCGCTCTCGCCGGCCTTAATTCGCTGGAGCGGCGACGGGTGGCGCACGATTAACGATACCGAAGCAAAAGATTCCGGCATGGGAATCTATTATGCCGATTTGACTACCGAAAATCTGCCTGAGTCCGCCGAAATAGTTTTTACGTTTTACTGGCGTGAAGCAAACCTATGGGAGAATAAAAATTTTTCTGTGCGGATAACCGCTTGAGCACTCGATAATGCCATCAATGCCTTTATAATATTTTTTGTATTTTACCTTTAAATATTCCGTAGGGGTCATGTTCGAAATGATAAACTTTGGCAACTTCTATCTCTAACCGGCGTATCCATTTAGTTTGCACGGCAACGGCAATTAGCGCTCCAATCAGAGGGCCTGCCCAATAAACCCACCATCCGTTCCATATTCCTGATGCCAAAGAAGGCCCTAAGCTTCTTGCGGGATTTGTACTGGTTCCGGATACCGGCGCTTCAAAATAAACCATTATCGCATATAAAAAAGGAAATAAAACGGGAGTGAAACGCCTTAAACGTTTATGCCCCAGAAACAAAAAAAGACAGATAATAAGAAAAAACGTTGTAACGGCTTCCCCTGTAAATGCAGCAGCGTCGCCGTATTTTCCCGGTATAGTCGCCCCGTAAAAAATAGTTTTTCCTATATGTCCCCAAGCGAGGAGGGGAAGCGCTCCGGCAATACATCCAAAGAGTTGGGCCATAACGTAACCCGCGGCGACGGAAGTTTTAATTTTGCTTTTTAGCCAGAAAGAAAAAGTAACCGCCGGATTGATGTGGGCGCCGCTCCATTTGCCGACCGGAGAAAACGTTATTATCATTCCAGTGCTTCCGAATAAAAATCCCGTAAGCGCCCGTCTAACGCCGGCGCTGGGAATTAATGCGGTAACGGGGCTTCCTTTGCCGAAATCCAGAATGACGAACGAAACGCCGACGCCTATAAGCAAGGCTGTTCCTATGAATTCCGATAGATACAGCCGCCAGACTTTCTTGTTTATCGGTTTGGAATTCATAATGGTTTCTTTTTTATGATTTCTATTATTTAATCGTGATATTTTATTATATCAAATATTTTTTAATCTTTTTATACTTTTTGTCCTTGTAATTTAATGAGATATATTGCGGAAAAATTTTTAAAAAAGAATAAAAATAAAAAATATCTTGACCTTATACTTAAGTATAAGGTGTAAAATAGATTATATATTAAAATTTTAACATTAAACATAAACCATGAATTATGTAAAGGCAGCATAAATATAATGAAATATACTGCAGATAATAATAAAAATAAACATAAATTTAAAAAAATAAACCGGAGGTTTTTATCATGAAAATAGAAGTTACTTTTTAATATTAAATATTTTGGGCATTCCCGTGTCGTTTTTCTTTATTTATGTTATGCCAAAAGTATTATTAAAAAAAGCGGCATTAAGTAACGGAAAAAGACCTTCCGGCGGAAACGCCGTTTGGAAAGGTTCGGCTTGCGATTGCGAAACAAACGGAACAAATGGACCTTTTAATTTAAGCAAAGCAGTGTTCTTCACATCCTTAATAATTACGCTTTTTATATTTGCATGCCTGTACATAGATACCGGACAGGTTTTTATGCCATGGCCATTGTTGAGTAATTGGAATATCAAATACGTACATAGATACCGGACAGGTTTTTATGCCGTGGCCCGCTTTTTAAATATTTATTGCGCCGTATGAAAAAATAAATGAGAAAAAATAAAAACAAGGAGGCTAAAGACAATGAAAAAGATTAAAATTAACGTAGAGGGTATGACCTGCGAGCATTGCGTAACATCCTTAAATAGAGCCGTAAACAAGATAAAAGGGGTTGTCGAGGTAAATACTTCCTTATCCGGAAAACAAAGCACGATTTTGATTTTAGACGACGTAAAAATGGAAGATATAAAGAAAAACATAGAAAATGCCGGCTATACGCCGTTATCATTTGAAACTGCCGCTGTTTCAGGCGCGGAAGAAGAAAAGGCAAAAAAGCAGGGGGTTGCGCCGGGCATATCCGGCGGCAGCCGTAATTACGACTATGATTTAATAATAATAGGCGGCGGTTCTGCCGCTTTTTCGGCGGCAATTAAATTTGCGGAAAAAGATAAAAAAGTCTGCGTCGTCGAAAACTGGGTCATCGGGGGAGCTTGCCTAAACAGGGGGTGCGTTCCTTCCAAACACTTATTGGAAGCCGCAAGGATATATTACGAGCCTATTAATAATAAATTTAAAGGCGCGGGGATAAAACAGGCTGAAATCGACATAAAAGAGCTTATAAAAATAAAAAACGAACTTCTAGGCTCCTTGAGGGAAATGAAATATTATAAAGTACTTAAAGGTTATCATAATATTGCTTTCATAGAAGGCTCCGGAAGTTTTTCGTCTAAAAATTCCGTGGAAATTATTCCGAACGATAAAAGTATAGACGCATATAAAATTACCGGAGAAAAGTTTATCGTTGCGACAGGTTCGACAAACCAGATAATAGATATTAACGGGCTGGGGAACGTTGGATACCTTACCAACGAAGAAATCCTTAATATAAATTATCTGCCTAAAACTCTTTTGATACTCGGCACAAGAGCGATGGGTCTTGAGTTTGCCCAGATGTTTAGCAGATTCGGCTCAAAGGTTGTCGTGGTTGGCAGGTCGAACAGGATTTTGCTTAACGAAGAGCCTGAGTTGTCAGACGAACTTTTAAAAATTATGAAAAACGAAGGAGTAGAATTCTTGCTTAACTCTAAAATTGACCGGCTTTATAAAGAGAACGGCAAAAAATATGCCGATATCGAAACAGGCGGCGGCTTAAAAACCGTTAACTTCGACGAGTTTTTAATGGCTACCGGAATTGTCGGGAATACGGCTGGTTTAAATTTAAGCGCCGCAGGAGTCGAAGCCGACGGCCGGGGTTTTGTTAAAGTGAACGGCGAACTTATGACGGCGAATCCCGACATATATGCCTGCGGAAATGTTACCGGAATCACGAACCTTGTTACGACGGCGGCATATGACGGAAAAATAGCAGCGCATAACCTCCTCAACGAAAAACATTTAAAAGTCGATTATTCCGCAGTGGCGCATACCATATTTACCGACCCTGAATTTTCGTCGGTTGGGCTTACCGAGGAAGCGGCATTAAAGGAGGGATATGAAATCGGTAAAGTTGTTTTCCCCGTCGAATATATTCCAAAGGCGCAGGTCATCTTTAAAACCGAGGGTATGATAAAAATGATAGCCGATAAAAAGACTAATAAGATTATCGGAGCGCATATGCTTTGCCATAATTCGTGTGAAACCATCCAGCAGGCGAGCGTTTATATCCAAAACGGCTATACGATAGACGCGGTTTCGGAAGAAATAGGGGTTTATCCGACCATGGCGGAAGGGCTGAAATTAGCGGCCCAGACGTTTACGAAGGATATAAGCAAGCTTAGCTGCTGCGCATAACGCCTCATTATAAAGAGTTTTATAAATATAAAAAGAAAATCAGGCGAAAAACCATGCGGTAATATTTTTTATTTTTACGTTACGGGTTAATTGAAATTAAATATATTGCAATATATAATAAAATTAATATATAAAAATTATCGGGATTATCCACTTGACAAAACAGGATTGCCTCGCGGGCGCTCGCAACGATGGAACAAAGCGGTCATTGCTATCGAAGGCTTTAGTTTAAGGGTCAGCGGCAACGCCTTAATGTTAAACGGCGTTAATCCAAAAACTATACCAGGTTTTATAAAAATAATACCAAGCGGAACCCTGCAAGTTTTTAAAAAAATAAACGAGGGTTATACTTATCTTATCGCAGTATAAAACTAAGGCGCAATATTAATTAAAAAATAAATATAAATTTTTATGGATGCATACGGCAATAAAAACCAAAGCTTGGAGTTTTACGTTCAGTGGCATTTTATAGACTCGTGCAATTTACGATGTATCCACTGTTATCAGAGCGATTACAATCATAAGGCATTGGATTTAAATACGGTGAATTCCATTTTTTTAAAACTTGACGAAGCGATGGCGAAATGGAAAATGAAATGCTATATTTCACTTACGGGGGGAGAGCCTTTTTTGCAGCCGGACGGATTATTTTATTTAATGAGCCTGATAGAAAACTCCGATAATTTTAAGAGCATGGCGATACTAACCAACGGAACGCTTTTGGACAAAGGCTTGGTTAAAAAGTTGAAAAACTATAAAAAATTAGCCGAGGTACAAGTGTCGCTTGACGGTCACGATGAAAAGTCCCACGACGCGGTAAGGGGGCAGGGAACTTTTTTAAAATCCGTAAATACCGTCAAATTGCTCAAAGAATATGGAATTAAAACCGTAGCTATGTTTACGCTGCATAAAAAAAATATCCATTCGGCAGTTAAAATGCCAGAGCTTGCATCTTCGTTAAATATAGACGCCTTAACCGTGGAGAGGATGACGACGATGAGCAATGCCGAAAGGAATGAATTTTTTATAGAGGCCGCCGAATTAAAAAAAGTCTATTCAGATGTCTATAACGCCGCAAAAGCCGCATTTAGCAATAAGAATACAAAACTTGCGACATCAAGGCCGTTGTGGAACCTGATTGACGAGGATGCCGGAGGCTACTGCCCCATAGGATTATCTTCTTTATGCATAATGCATGACGGCGTCATGCTTCCGTGCAGGAGACTTTATATTCCTCTTGGGAACATACTGACGGAAGGCCTTTTTAAGGTATGGTATAACTCCGATATTTTGTGGAATCTTAGAAAGAAGAACGCCGAAAACGGATGTTCGGGCTGTTGCCATATAGACAGATGCGGCGGCTGTAAGGCGGTCAGTTATTATATTAATAAAGACATGAATTCGAAGGACCCGCAGTGCTGGATATAAAAGTTTTTATTTAAACACGACGGATTTTTATAATTTTATGAAAAACTTTAAATTAGCCGGTTGCGTAAGCCTTAAGGCCGACGGCGTTAAATACTTCCTTTCCGGTAACGTTAAAGGAAATATTTTTAAGCCGAACTAACTGTTTTGCGGTATTTTCCATCCCCGTAAGGAGATTAGCCGGGATATATATTGTTTCGCATCGACTTGCCGGTAAAAATACCGCTTTTATAAATAATTATATATATTGCACGTGTGGATTTATTGAAAAGGTTATATATAGTTATATATAATTAGATTTATAAATCGAACAATCAAATCTAAATTAAAAAAGGGGAAAAATAGATTATTTATGCCTATTTATAAATATCACTGCCAAAGGTGCGATAACGATTTCGAGATTTATAAAAGCAAGATTTTCGAATTTTATCAAAAAATAGCAGGCAGGAATAAACATATTCAATGTCCCCGCTGCAAAGCGGAAAGCGTTCTCATAGTCGGAAATGTCGGTCTCAAGGAAGCGATAGCCTGCGGCAAAACCGACGGCGGCTTCGGGTGAGGCACGTAAAAAGGGCAGGTTGCTCCGCCGTTAAACGACGCTTGATAATATATACAACTATATATAACTTAGAGATTAATATAAAAATATTTAATAAAATTTGTCTTTAAATAAACTTTCAAAAAGGAGGCGAAAATTAATAAAAAAGACTTATTTAACGCCGTTATTTCAGTAAATTCGCGCCGCAGAATTTTACGGCTTTATTATTGAAAATTATGAAATGAAAACTTCGTGTCATTCATGAAAGCAATATAAAAAATAGTAAATAGTTTGTGGCGAAGCTTTATCCCTCCCCGCATAGACAGTAAAAAATCAACGCACATACATATATATATCAACGGTAGCGGAGGGATTCCATTTTAATTTTTATCAGAAAATCCCAGACAATATGCAATATAACCTAAATCTATTAATTTCAGTAACTTAAAGAATCATTATAAATAATTGGATTAAATAACTACGGGAGGGATTTATGGCAAAAGTCGCGATTATAGTCCTGGAAGGAACGGAACTTAAAGAATCGGTTGCGAAAATAAGGCACGCAATGATTTATTCAAAAGAGATTAAGGCGTCCGGAAACGAAATTATAATTATTTTCGACGGCAACGGAACAAAGTGGCTCGATATTATTTCAAATGAAACCTCCGAATACGATTTCCTTAATAAGCTTTTTAAAGAAATAACGGAAATGGGCATAATCTATCGCGCATGCGGTTTTTGTTCCGCAAGAAAGGAAGTAAGGGAAAGCCTGTCAAAAAAGAATATCATATTTTTATCGGAATACGAAGGGCATCCCGATGCCGGAAAACTTATAAACGAAGGTTATCAGATAATAATTATATAATATAATCCGGGAGATGGGCAGTAAAGATATTTTTAAATTTCAAAATAAATATGCGTTTATATATAGCATATAAAAGATAAAAGCGATTTACAAATAGGACAGTTCTAATTCGGCAAGAAAGTGACATTTCTACTTTGCCTTGACAAGCGGCATTTTTGATTTGACTTTGGAAAGAATTTAGGTATAATTAAATGAGTTTAATTATAAAGCAGGTTCTATATAAAATAATTAAAATGGAGGCCAAAATGTTAAAAAAAGTTTTGTTATTTTTGATTCTGTTTTTTGTTATTTCCGCATTTGCTTTTAACGTTAAATCCGAAGGTGCAATAATGAAAGGCAAAGCGATGTCTAAAGCGGCAAAAATGAGAAAATTTAGAAGAATGGTGATATTTTTTAAGCTTCATTCGCTCGGTTTTATCCCTATTTTCTATAAATACCATCCCGGACCAATGTGGATAGTAAAACACGCGAAATACTTAAATTTAACTCCCGCCCAAATAAAACAGGCAAAAATTTTACAAAAAGGCATGTTTCAGGAAACAAAGAGCGGAATAAAGACATTGAAGAATGCGATTAATCAATACAGGATGTCTGCTAAGCAGACAAACCCGAGCATTAAAGGTCTGATAGAAGACGTTAAGACCGTTGGGAAAGCGGAAACCTATCTCGGCTATGAAATGATACCGTTTCATATCAAAGCATATAGGTTGTTAAACGCTTCGCAAAAAATACAGTTCAAAAAACTCAGAAAAATGATGCTTAAAGCATATAATAAGGAAATGATGGGCAAAATGGCGATGATGCGGAAAATGATGATGATGCTTCGCTTAAAAATGAAAATGCTCCATGAAAAAATAATGATGATGAACAGATAGACAGGTAGCAATTTTTAAATATGCCGGCAGGAAACGCGCTAATGTTTTAATGCCGTCTTTATTTTGACGCGGTCTAAGCCGGTAAATTTTAGCGACAATAAATATATTATTATATATATCCTTAATCCACCGATAGAAAATTAATTTTCTGAATTAGCTTCGCCGTACTTTGTTCAGCATCTTTAGTTTGCTAAAACCAATGCTTTTTAAAGCATGCAAACAAAGATATGCCGTACTTCATTATCAGCGCTATTAACTTGTTGAATCAATTTTTATAATTTCTGACGGTGGATTAAGGTATTATAATGGCGATACAAAAATATTGAGGGAGGATTATGAAGTTTAAATCCAGTGTTTCGTTTATTGCCGTCCTGGTTATTTCGTTTGCCGCCGTTTTTTATTTGCCGTTTTTCGGCGTTTCTAAGGTTTATGCATCCGGGATGTTTGGACTCGAACTTAAAGGCGGGTCGTATTTTCAAAATTTTTCGGGTCATCTCGAAGTAGGAGGAAACGCCGGCGGAAATGGACCTACCGATATAACGCCTTCTATTTTGGGGCTTCAAACTACTAAAACCGAACCGATGTTAAAGGCGGCTGTTTATATTTTATACGACAACAGGATTTCTTTTACCTATGTTCCATATGAATATAGCGGCTCAAGGATACTGTCTCAAGACGTCTATTTCAACGGTCAGGAATATAATATAAATACCGAGGTCAACTCAAAATTAAACCTCTACAGCTATAAACTGTTTTACGACCACAATTTAGAGATTAACAGATACGCTTCGTTAGGGCTTGGCGTAGGCGTAGATGTCATTACCGCCAAAACAGAGTTAGATTCGGCATCCCTCAATATCTATGAATCAAAAAACGTCAGCCTTCCAATTCCTTTGATAGGCGGAAGAATAAAGATATCTCCCTTAAACGATTTTTCTTTTATAGGAAAATTTCAGGGCTTTACAATAGGTTCTAAGGGCTATTACTATCACATAAACGCCGGAGTAAATTATAAAGCCGTAGGGCCGCTTTCTATTTTTGCCGATTACGTTTACGATAAAGTCCACGTCGATACTAATAATGTCAGCGGAAGTTTAGAATTCGACGGACCGGAAGCGGGAGTCAGACTCAGGTTTTAATCAATTATGCCTAAGAACGCGGCTTCGCTGTTTAACAAGTTTTGAATATGTTACATGAAAGCAGGCACATAATAATTACCGCTATACTTTTGCTTTCCATAGCCTCTGCCGGAGGTATCCTGACAAGATACTTCCATATTCCTTATGTTTCCATGCTGGTTATTATGGGGCTTTTTGCCGGTATTTTTAAGGTATTTCCCAACTTAAGAATTACGCCTTCCTTAATTTATTATGTATTTCTTCCTGTTATTATATTCGAAGGGGCAGTTAATATTAAAATGCGTCCTTTAGTTTCGAATATTCTTCCCATAAGCGTTCTTGCAATATTCGGAACGATAATATCGGCGATTTTTACGGCAGCTGTTTTTCATTTAGTTATGAATTTTCCGTTGAAGCAATCGCTGATTTTTGGAGCTATTATAACGCCTACCGACCCTATATCCATACTAGCCATGCTAAAAAATAAAATAATCAAAGAAGCCGGCAACGGCGGCAATTACTGTGACAACGGCGTCAATAACGGCAGTCGCGCCGATAATGTAAGTAAGCATGGCGATATTGAAATATTATTAACAGGCGAAAGCCTATTTAACGACGGTATCAGTTTAGTTTTATTCGAGATTTTTTTGGGCTTAAACCTGCATAAAACGTACTTAAACGGAATATTTCCGTTATTTAACCATATGTTTCCGTTAATAAAAACTTCAGTATTTAAATTTTTATACGAATCGGCAGGCGGCTCAATAGTGGGTATCCTGCTCGGATATGCGGTATCATTGCTATTATATCTTACGACCGACTCTTTAACCGAAATAATGATATCTTTATTGCTTGCATATGCGTCCTTAACCGTTTCGTATTATCTTCATATGTCTTTTATAATGGCTATTATAACGAGCGGAATAGTCCTTGTTAATTACGGTTTTAAAAATAAGGTAACGACGCGTGCCTTAGAAACGTTTCCGATTATCATAGAATATTTAACTTTTATAATCAATTCCCTCCTGTTTTTAATAATAGGCATAGAAATAAATTTGTTTAAAATTATTAACCTGTGGATTACATCTTTATTTTTAATAGCGCTTGCGATAAGCTCGCGTTTTATAGCCGTATATTGCCTATCCCCTGTTATTAGCGCAATTAAAAACAGGGCTGGTTTTTTCTCCGAAAGCTTAAGCTTGAATAAGCGGTATAAAAGATTTTTGGTGTTTGGCGGATTAAAAGGCGCATTGCCTATAGCTATGGCTTTATCTCTGCCCTTTGATATGCATTTAAGAAACGAAATAATTACGTATGTATTTATAGTAGTTTTGTTTTCGTTAACGGTACAGGCGATATTATTGGATATTTTTATAAAAAATAATTAAATCAAGAAAAGTAAGTAAAAATTGAAAAAGGTATAAAAATATGATAAAATTTTTATAAATTCTAAGTTAAATAAATTAA
>DAHVNW010000028.1 GCA_027319095.1 bacterium
ATTTCAAATTACGGCATAAAAATTCACTTGCCTAAATCAGGAGTAAAATCTTTTACTTCGTCCAAAAAGCCGGTAACTATATATATAACCAAAGCCGGAAAAATATTTTATAAAAATAAAGAGTTGTCGCAAAAAAAATTATCTTTATTTTTGAAAAAAATTAAAGCGGCGGAAGGAAATCCCACTATAGTTATTAAGGCCGACAAAAAATCCACTGCTTCGAGCATCGTAAGTGTCATGGGGCTTAGCATCGAACGCGGGCTTTATAAAATAGCCATCGCGACAAAAAAATAAAACCCGCAAAATGCAAAATAAATAACGAAAACAAAGAGGTGTGTTTTAAATGATAGAAAGATATTCCATTCCAGAAATTTCAAAAATATGGTCGTTGGAAAATAAATACCGGACATGGCTTAAAGTCGAGCTTGCCGTTTGCACCGCTTATAATAAAATAGGGAAAATCCCCGATTCCTCCTATGACAACATAATTCAAAAAGCTAAATTTAACGTTAACGAAATAGAAGAAATCGAGCGAGTTACGAAACACGACGTTATCGCATTTTTAACCGACGTGGCGAAATACGTCGGCGAAGATTCGAGGTTTATTCATCTTGGGCTTACTTCTTCGGACATAGGGGATACCTCGTTTTCTTTAATGCTAAAAGAAGCCCTGGAACTTATTCTTAAAAAAACAGAAACTCTTAAAGAGTCGCTTAGAAATCAAGCATTGAGGCACAAGTCCACTCAAATGATGGGGAGAACTCACGGAATACACGCCGAGCCTGTTACATTCGGTTTTAAGCTTCTGGTATTCTACGAGGAATTTAAAAGAGCGGAGGAAAGGATAAAGGCCGCTATCCGTTCGTCTTCTTTCGGCAAGCTTTCCGGCGCGGTAGGCAATTATGCGAATATTCCGCCGGAAGTCGAAGAATCCGCTCTCGAAATTCTCGGCCTTAACCATATTTTATCGAATCAGGTCATACAAAGGGATGTTTACGCCGATGCGTTTTACGCTCTCGCATCTCTCGGAGCTTCTTGCGAAAAGGTTGCGCTCGAGATCAGGCATCTTATGAGAACGGAGGTAGGCGAAGCGGAAGAGCCTTTTGCCCCCGGTCAAAAAGGGTCGTCGGCTATGCCGCACAAAAAGAACCCTATAGTTTCGGAAAATATTTGCGGACTTTCGAGGGTTTTAAGGTCTAATCTTATCGCGGCATTGGAAAATATACCTTTATGGCACGAAAGGGACATCTCTCATTCTTCCGTAGAAAGGATTATAGCCCCTGATTCTACCATTCTGGCTTATTACATTCTTCATCAATTGACATATTTAATCGGCAATTTAGTCGTAAACGAAGAAAAAATGCTAAAAAATATCGATTTGACCAAAGGGGTTATTTTCTCTCAGAAAGTTTTGCTGGCATTAGTGGACAAAGGAATGTCGAGGGAAGAAGCGTATAAGATAGTCCAAAAATTAGCGCACGAAAGCATCGGAACGCAAACAGGCTTTAAAGAGCTGTTAAAAAAGGACGAACTCGCGTCGCGCTATCTGTCGCCGGAAGAAATTGAAACATTATTCGATATAAAATATTATTTTAAATATATAAACTATATATTCGACAGGTATAATATCGAGCAAAAATAAAAAAACGAGAAAAAGACATAATAATCTTAAAGAGGTAAAATAAAGAAAATGACGAAGAAGGCGTTTATAAAAGTTACGCTGAAGGAAGAAGTTCTAGACCCTCAGGGAAAAGCAGTCCTGTCGGTTCTTAAGTCGTCCGGTTACGATAACGTTAAAGATGTTAGAGTAGGCAAATATATCGAGTTGGAAATCGACCGGGATAATTTTCCTTCGATAGAAAAGTTAAAAAACGAGGTTGAGGAAATTTCCGATAAAGTCCTCTCAAATCCTTTAATAGAAGAATACAGCATAGAATTAAAATAACAAAAAAACTATGGAAAATAAAAAAATAAAAGCCGGAATTACCGTCTTTCCTGGTTCCAACTGCGATTACGACGTTTACAGGGTTTTAAACGAAATATTTGGAGTAAGAGCATCTTTTATCTGGCATAAAGACGAAGTCAAGAAACTCGGCGGATTCGATTTTATAGTTATTCCCGGCGGTTTTTCATACGGCGATTACTTGAGGTCCGGCGCCCTCGCCGCAAGAAGTCCTGTTATGGAATACGTTAAAGATTATGCGGAAAGGAGCGGGATAGTCTTAGGCATTTGCAACGGCTTTCAGATACTTTTAGAAGCCGGAATTTTAGACGGAGTTATGCTTGCCAACATTTCCTTAAAATTCGAATGCAAAGACGTTTATTTAAAGACTTTGAATTTCGACTCCCCGTTTACTTGCGCGATAAAAAAGGATTGCGTCCTTAAACTGCCGATAGCCCATCATGACGGCAATTTTTTTGCTGCGGACGGTACAATAGACCGTTTAAATAAAAACGGAAGCATTATTTTTAAATATTGCGACAGAGAAGGAAATATTACGGCCGGTTCTAACCCTAACGGCTCTCTTTATAATATTGCGGGCATTTCCAATAAAACTTTCAATGTTGCGGGGCTTATGCCGCACCCGGAGCGTTCGTCCGAGAAAATTCTCGGAAGCCAAGACGGCGGCTATGTTTTCAAATCGATTATTAAATATATAAAAGAAAAATAGTGAGAAAATGAAAAAAAATACCGAAAAACTATTTGGTTTGTCCGCAGAAGAATATGATAAAATTTGCGGGCTTTTGGGACGCGAACCCGACGATTTCGAACTCGGGATATTTTCGGCAATGTGGTCCGAGCACTGTTCTTATAAAAGCTCCAAAGTTTATCTTAGGACACTTCCTTCCGGCGGCGGCAAAGTATTAATCGGACCGGGCGAAAATGCAGGAGTAGTGGATTTTGGAGACGGCGATGTTCTCGTTTTTAAGATGGAAAGCCACAACCACCCGTCTTTCATCGAGCCGTTTCAGGGTTCGGCGACCGGCGTAGGCGGCATTATGCGCGATATTTTTACCATGGGCGCAAGACCCGTAGCAAATCTTAATTCTTTGAGGTTCGGAAGTTTTTCGCACCCGAAGACCTCCTATTATCTTTCGGAGGTTGCAAGGGGAATAGGTTTTTACGGCAACTGTATGGGCGTGCCTACCGTAGGCGGCGAAGTGGTATTCGACGAATGTTATAACGACAATATTCTCGTCAACGCTTTTACTATAGGTATAGCAAAAAAAGACTCGATTTTCCTTTCTTCTAAGTGCGAAACTGGAAATATCGTCGTTTACGTTGGGTCTGCGACGGGAATGGACGGAATCCACGGGGCGACCATGGCTTCCGAAGAGTTCGATTTGAAAAAAAATAAGAGGCGGAGCACGGTTCAGGTAGGAGACCCTTTTACCGAAAAACTGCTTCTCGAAGCGTGCCTCGAGGCAATGGAAAAAAAATTAATCGTTTCTATTCAGGATATGGGGGCTGCCGGACTTACGAGTTCGTCTTTCGAGATGGCGGATAAAAGCGGCAAGGGAATGGCAATAGATTTAGACGCCATACCGCTCAGGACTTCTGGTATGACGCCGGTCGAGATGATGCTTTCGGAATCGCAGGAAAGGATGCTCCTTGCCTGCGAAAATGAAAAATTTGGAGAATTAAAAGGCATATTCGACAAATGGGGTTTGAACTGCGTCAAAATCGGAGAGGTGATAGGCGAAAAAGTTATAAAATTTTATTATAAGTCCAAAATTTATAAAATTTTGGATGTAGGCGTAATAGTCAACGGACCCGAATACGAAAGGCCGGTAAAAAAACCCGGTTACATAGAAAAAATGCCTGAGTTAAAAACCGGCGATTATAAAATTCCGGAAAATTTAAACGACATTGCGGTTAAAATCGCCACCCATCCCAATATAGCGTCTAAAAAGCCGGTTTTTACACAATACGATTATACTATAGGAACCGGCACGGTCGTTCCGCCCGGTTTTTCCGCCGCAGTTTTAAGGGTAAAAGGCGGCGCGAAAGGTTTTTTGCTCGATGCAAACGGAAATTCGAGGCTGGCGTATTTAGACCCTTACGCCGGAGGCTTGCTTGCCGTAGTCGAATGCGCGCGGAACATAACAGCCTGCGGGGGTTTTCCCGTCGCTATAACCGACTGCCTTAATTTCGCAAGCCCTGAAGACCCGGAGATTATGTGGCAGTTTGCTGAAGCCGTAAAGGGAATAAAAGAAGCCGCCCTAAAGTTAAATACGCCCGTCATAAGCGGCAACGTCAGTTTTTATAACGAAACCGCGAAAAAAGACGGGGATAAAACATATATTTCAAAAATATATCCTACGCCGGTAATAGGAATGCTCGGTTTTATAGAAGACGCCGGCAAAGCCGTGACGCCTTTTTTTAAAGGCGAAGGCGGCGAAATTTATATTCTGGGGCGGCTTAACGGCGGCTTGGGCGGCAGTTTATACTTAGACGCCGCTTTCGGCGACTTTCGTAAAAAACCGGTAGGAATCGATTTAGAATACTTGGACTACGAAGTCCGTCTTCAAAACTGCTTAAGGGTTTTAATAAATAAAGGGTTGGTTAAAAGCGCCGTAGATATAAGCGAGGGAGGTATTTTTACGGCTTTGGCCGAAAGCGCGGTAACTAATCCGGAAAGAAATCTCGGATTTGACGTACGCTACGATTTTAGCGGTTTAGGAATAAGGGCAGACGAATTTTTATTTTCGGAATTTTCGCAGGCTTTTATAATCACCTTTGAAAAAGCCTTTGCCGGAACAAAAGAAATAAACGGAATTCTTAAGGAATTCGATATAAATTTAGAAAAAATAGGTATTGTTAAAAAAGACGGCATGAAAATTAACGACATAATAGACCTAAAAAGTGATAAAATAAAAGAAGGGTACTTTTCGGCTATTTAAAAAAGAAAGGCATCCGAAAGAAAGTCGTCCGGTTTAAAGTTCAAGCATCCTGTTTGAAATAGGACGCCATAGAGAGAAAAATTATGGATGAAATAAAAGACGAATGCGGGGTATTCGGCATATACGACAACGAGGAGGCCGCTAAAATAACCTATCTGGGGCTTTACGCGCTCCAGCACAGGGGGCAGGAGTCATGCGGAATAGCGTCTTCCGATATGCACAATTTGTATTTTCATAAAAGCCTCGGCCTCGTCAACGACGTGTTTAAGGAAAACACGCTTTCCCAGCTTAAAGGCAAAAATGCCATAGGGCATGTCAGATACTCCACCGCCGGCGAGACCCTCCTGAAAAACGCACAGCCCCTCGTTGCCGATTACTATTACGGTTCCGTGGCCGTGGCGCATAACGGAAATATTACGAATGCGCGTACGATAAAAGAAGAACTCGAAGAAAACGGCTCTATTTTTTCTTCGACGTCCGATACCGAAGTCGTAATTCACTTAATAGCTTCGCAATCCCATGACGCTCTTATAGACAGGGTTATATCCTCTTTAAAAAGGCTTAAGGGGGCATACTCTTTTCTTTTTCTTTCCGAAAAAGAGATGATTGCCGCAAGGGACCCTTTCGGCTTCAGGCCGCTTGTTATGGGAAGGCATAACGGTTCGTTCGTATTTGCGTCGGAAACCTGCGCGTTAGACCTGATAAACGCCGAATATATCAGGGACGTCAAGCCCGGCGAGGTCATAATTGTCGATAGCGAAGGAGTAAAAAGTTTCTTTCCCCTCAGGCTCGAAAAAAACTCCAGCTGCGTTTTCGAACTCATTTATTTTTCCAGGCCAGACAGTCTTTTTAACGGACGGTCTATTTACAGCATGCGCATTAAAATGGGAGAAGAACTTGCGAAGGAATCCGCGCCCGGCGCGGATATCGTGATACCTGTTCCCGACTCCGGCGTTCCGGCGGCTTTAGGATTTTCAAAAGGCTCGGGGATAGATTTCGAAATGGGTTTTACCAGAAACCATTACGTAGGCAGAACTTTTATAGAGCCGAAAAAATCGATAAGGCATTTCGGCGTCAAGGTAAAACTCAATCCTGTTCCAGACGTTATAAGGGGCAAAAAAGTGGTTGTCGTTGACGATTCGGTCGTCAGGGGAACTACTTCGAAAAAAATCGTCGATATGCTTAAACTTGCCGGCGCCAAAGAAATTCATCTGCGCTTAAGTTCGCCTATGGTGATAGCCCCGTGCTTTTACGGAATAGATACGCCCGTAAGGGAAGACCTTATAGCTTCCAAGTATGACGAAAAAGAGATAAACGCCAAGCTTGGCGCGACTACCACGAGGTTTCTTTCTATGGAAGGATTGAGAAGGGCAGTCGGAAACGCAATAAACTTTTGCGAGGCTTGTTTTTCCAACGTTTATCCTCAGGAAATAGAATACGGACCGGAAAACGAAAACTATACCCAGTTAAAATTATTCAGCAAAGAAGTTTTTTAGGTTAAAAAATATTTTTTCGGGAGCATAATTGCGGAATATAATTGACAGCCATGGCTAAATTTAATAACATTGCGGAAGGTAGCGCAGCAGATAATGCCGCAGGCGTAAAGACATTGGTATTAAACGCTATAAAAACCCTGTGTTACGAGAAAAAAGAATTTACGCTTGCGTCGGGGAAAAAAAGCGATTTCTACATAGATTTGCGCCGCATTTCTTTCGACGGGGAATACCTGTCCCATATAGGAAAATTATTATACGGCGAAATTAAAAACATGGAAGATTTAAAATTTTCCGTAATAGCCGGCGTTCCCGTGGGAGGCATACCCCTTATTTCCGCAATTTTGGCGGCCGGTTTTTTAGATAATAAGCCGCTTAAATCGGTAGTTATCAGAAAAGAAAAAAAAGAATACGGAAAAGGAAACCTGATAGAGCCTGTCCAGTTTTTGTCGAAAGGTTCGAATATCCTTATAATCGAAGACGTAGTTACCACGGGCGGCTCGATTTTAAAAGCCGTCAAAAATGCAAGGGAAGAAGGATACGAAGTAACAGACGCCGTCTGCATGGTGGACAGGCAGGAAGGCGGGGCAGAATTTCTCGGGGAAAACGGCATAGAACTGCATTCCGTTTTTACGAGAGCAGATATAGTTAGTTAATTTAGTTTAGTTATAAACAAAAACGGGTTAAGGAATTATGAATAAAAGGAAAAATTTATTAATCTTGTCGATTCTATCTATTTTTGTTATTTCTATTCCCTTGTTTTATCTTTCCGGCTGTTCTGTTTTCAGTGCGGTAGGAATTCCGCCGTCGGTCAAAACAAGCGGCGGATACAAGTCCGCGCTTAAAGAAGCGACGCGAAAAGCCGACATATACAATAAGCTGAATACCGTAATGTATATCAGGGCTACTTATTTCGATAAGCCGTTTATTTATGCCTACGCAAAAGAGCGCGCAAACTATTATATGCTTAGCGGCAAAGCGTTCGAAAGGAAATTGCGCGCGTCTTACTATAAAAACAAAAAATACGCTATGCTGTTGGTTTCCGTTTATACTCCTAGGAAATCGTATAACGATTTAAATTCAAACCGTTCGATATGGATGGTTTATTTGGTAAACAACGAAGGCGAAAGCGTAATGCCGTTAAGCATAAAGCTTTCGCGGAAAAAAAGGACGGTTTTAAAGAAATTTTTTCCGTACGTTACCGATTGGTCGAGACAGTATATCATGAAATTTCCTAAATATTACGATAAAACCGAAAACAAGCCGTTTTTAAACCGTTCCGTAAAGTGGATAGAATTAGTTATTACCGGGGTTAACGGTAAAGCCGTTTTAAAGTGGGATTTGCGTAATGCATTTTAACGTTCTCGTCATAGGCTCCGGAATTGCAGGTCTTTCTCTCGCAAACAGGTTCGGCGAAACGGTTTCCGTCGGCATTTTCACGAAAAAAGAAGAAGCCGAATCGAATACTAATTACGCTCAGGGCGGGCTTGCCGCCGTTATGAACCTGAATAAGGACTCCTATGAAAAACATGTTCGAGACACGCTTGCGGCAGGAGACGGCCTTTGCGACGAAAACATAGTCAGGATGGTCGTCGAAGAAGGACCGGCCGTAGTAAAAGACCTTTTAAGCTGGGGCGTAAATTTTGCAAAATATTCGGAAAACAACAAAGAGTTCGACCTCGGAAGGGAAGGGGGGCACTCCGAAAGAAGGGTCCTCCACGCGGGGGACATTACCGGAAGGGAGATAGAAAGGGCGCTCGTCGAAACTTCCAGAAAAAAGCCTAACGTAAAAATATTCGAAAACCATATAGGCATCGACTTAATCACGACGCGTAAACTCAAAATAGAAAAAGAAAATAAAAACAGGGTACTCGGCGCATATTTTTTAAATAAAAAAGCCGGAAACGTAATCATGGTTAGCGCGGACGTCGTCGTTCTTGCAACCGGCGGAGCCGGAAAAGTTTTCCTGTATACGTCCAATCCGGATATTTCTACCGGAGACGGAATCGCCATGGCCAGCAGGGCAGGCGCTAAAATAGCCGATATGGAATTTTACCAGTTTCACCCCACCATATTATATCATCCCGAAGCAAAGTCGTTTTTAATATCGGAAGCTCTGAGGGGGGAGGGCGGCACGCTCAGGTTAAAAGACGGAACGCCCTTTATGGATAAAGTTCATCCTTTAAAAAGTCTTGCCCCGCGCGATATCGTGGCAAGAACGATAGATTTCGAGCTTAAAAGAACGGGCGGCGAATGCGTATATCTCGATATGACCCATAAAAGCAGGGAGTTTTTAAAAAAAAGGTTTCCCGATATATTTAAGACTACGCTCGATTTAGGCATAGATATGTCGAAAGACTTGATTCCGGTAGTTCCCGCTGCCCATTATCTCTGCGGCGGCGCGTTGACCGACGAAAACGGCTTAACGTCCGTCGGCGGACTTTACGCGGTAGGGGAGGTAGCCTGCACCGGCCTTCACGGCGCAAACAGGCTTGCCAGCAATTCTTTGCTTGAAGGCTGCGTTTTTGCCAAAAAGGCTTATGAAGCGGCAACCGTCCTGTTTAAGAATTTAAACGCAGGCAGTTCGCCCGCGCCTGGGTCACGCTATGAACTTCCGGAGTGGAAAGACTTCGGCTTGACCGGGGGCGACGAGATGATAGTAATTTCGCACAACTGGGACGAACTCCGCCGGACGATGTGGAATTACGTCGGAATAGTCCGTTCCGACAAGAGGCTCGAAAGGGCAAAAAGGCGCATAGACAACCTTTTGTCCGAAATTAAGGAATACTACTGGAATTTTAAAATAACCCCAGACCTTCTCGAGCTTAGAAACATAGCCGAAACGGCAAACCTGATAATAATGTCCGCAATATCGAGGAAGGAATCCCGCGGAACCCATTACAATATCGACTATCCCGCTAAAGACGACAAAAACTATAAGCACCATACCGTATTATAAGTAATTTAAAAAAAAATAAAAAAATACTTGACACCCTTTTGTTTTAGGTATTATAATAAAGTTCATTTTAGAGGGATATATTAATTATTTCATACAATTATAGTCAAGTAATTTATTATAATTTTAACATTGTTTTTTAAGGAGGATTTTATGGAAGTGCAAAAGAACATAAAAAGAAAAAAAGCTTTAGCTTTAAGCGTTATCGCGAACGGCGAAGCGTTTACGCTCATCGAACTCGTCATGGTTATCCTGTTAATCGGTATTTTGGCGGCGGTCGTCCTGCCCAAGTTCGTAAACCTGACCGGCTCGGCCAACACGGCTGCTTCGCAGGGCGTAGTAGGGTCATTGGGAGAAGGAGTGACGACGCAGTTGTCGAGAAATCTGGTGAATAACGATTTGACCAATTACATTGTGGTTACGGGGTTTACAAAAACTGCAGTTGGAACGATAACTTTTGAACCGACTTTGCCCGCGGCTAATGCGGCGGGAACGAATTACTATGCCAACCCGTTTTTAAACCTGCCGAATTATTCGACGCCTTCTTCTGGCACCGGCACCGGAACCTCCTATAATATAGTTACTAAGGCGCCTACACTTCCTGGTCAAGGAAATTCTTGGTGGTTGGATTATGCGCCTGGAACAACACAAGGACCCGGAAGCGTTGCAACTCCTGTACCTGCCGCTTTTACCTGTGATAACGGCGTGACAGGCCCAGCCTCCACTGTTGATGTTCCTGTTAATGAATATACAGAGCAGATAGCCAGCATCGACTACATACATTCTAACGGTTCGACGGAAGACAGCTATATATATTACATTGTAGTCTCCGCCAATAATAACGTGGAAGGCTTATATATGGTTCCCTGCCAGTCATAACGGACCAGGGATAAAGTAGGGATAGAAGAATAAAGGGGACGGATTTATTTATTTACATACTCCCGACTGCGTTTGTGCGTGGTCGGGAGTTTTTGTTTTTATTAAAGAAATAAAGGAAAGAAATAAAGGGGACGGATTTATTTTATCTCTTACCCCAGACTGCGTTTGCATGGAAAAAGGTGTCAGATTAATTTATTTTCATATTGCTGTATTTTTTTAATAGTGTTTGTGACTGAAAATAAAAAAAATCTGACACATTTTTCTTGATGCATTTTTCTTGCACTTCTTTCTTACTCCAGCTTGCATTTCTCATTTTTTTTAACTAAAATGCAACATAAATTTAATCAAAACGTAACGCAATTTTCATAAATCTGTAACATTGTTTTGATAGAATAATATTTATGTTGTACGTATCATATTTACTCTCAATTTTTATTTATTTACAATTTGAATTAAATAATTTAAGTGTTATAATAAAAAGGAGAAGAAATGGAAGAAATTAAAAAAAATGAAGAGTATATGAATATGAGTTTCTCGGTTTCCCCGGAAAAATATTTCGATAGCAGGTTCGATGCCCAAGAAAAGCTTTTTACGGAAAAGTTTAACGGCCTAAAAACGCATCTTGAAGAGCGTATCGACAATCTCGAAGAGAAATTCGATAACCGGGTTAATGCCCTCGAAGAGAAATTCGATAACAGGATTAATGCCCTCGAAGAGAAATTCGATAGCCGGATTAATGCCCTGGAAGAGAAATTCGAAGAAAGATTCAACAGTGTCGATAACCGGATTAATGCCCTGGAAGAAAGGATGAAATGGACATCAGGTATAACTTTTTCGATGCTTGGTCTTTTAACGGCTATGGTAGGAATATTGCTTGCTATGACTGCAATGCATTATTAGGAAAAAGCCGTTAAAAAAAGCCATCCGGTTTATTTTTTTGAAACTATGCAAAACGACGGCGTATAAAGCGGAAGTTCTTTTATGTCATTAAATCCGGACGCATTTAAAGCCGATAGCGCTTCTTTTGCAGAAATCCTTTCCGATGCCGGAGGCCCCATTACGGGGTTTACATCTTCTTTTTTCCAGTCTAAAAGAAAAAAAGCCCCCCCGCCTTTTAAAACCCTTTTAATTTCCTCTAAATAAGAGGTTTTATCTTCTATTTCGTGAAAAACGTTTGCCATTAAAAGTATATCGACCGAGTTGTCTTCGAGCGGGATGAAAAACTCTTCGCATTTGACGCATTTTATTACGCACGAACCGGATTCGTCTTTATTGCCTTCGTACCTGCTTCCAGCCTTGTTCACTGCGCCTTCGCTGCCGCCTGTTTCTGCGGCTTCCCCGCTCATTTTTAAATTTCCGTTAAAAATGCCCAGCATTTCTTCGTTTATGTCTAAAGCGAATAGCATTAGCTTTTTACCTTTGTAGTTCTTTGCCCTTTTGGCAAGGGGTATGGAATAGAAGCCGCTTCCGCAGCCAAGGTCGGCAAAAACGACGGAGGCGCTTTTTTTAAAATACTCGCCGGCCGATTTTTCGATTTCGTCTATAAGAAGCTCTGGCGGCATAATTTTCCGTCTTTCTTCCGAATCTAACCTTTTATGGTTTGCAGGATTAAATTTGTGCATTTTTAGAAACCCCGTTTTAATTAAACAAAATTTGAATATAGAATATATATTTTTCTTTTTTTTATTATATAATATCAATAATGCTATTAAAAGAAAAAAAAATAAAAAAAATAATATCGTTAAACTGCGGGAGTTCTTCGGTTAAACTTTCTGTTTTTAATTTTAATTTACAGGCTGCCTGCGGCGTGTTTTCTCGCAAGGGAAAAAAATGCGTACCGTCGTCCGATTTGCTATCGCACGAGGATTTGGCCTTAGACAGGGTATTGTCCTGCAGTATAGAGGAGATAGGAACGGAACACGGTTCGTTCCGTCTTAAGACCAAGTTTCGTTCTAAAAATAAAGATAAGAATAATAGGTATAAGGACACGGAAAACGCCGTAGAAAAAGAGGAAAACATAAATAAAAGTTTTGCAGGCCACGAAGAAGCCTTGCATTACATTTTTAGCAAAGCCGGTTTGTTAAAAATAATTAAAGCCGACGTCGTCGTCCACAGATACGTTCACGGCGGGAATCGTTATATAGAACCGCTGCTCGTCGGCGAAAGCGACGTTAAAAAATTAGCCGGATTAAACGGCCTTGCCCCGCTGCATAACCCCGCCAATTTAAAGGGGTTGGAAATTATGAAATCTTTGCTTCCCGCCGCCAAGCAAGTTTGTATTTTCGATACCGCGTTTCACCGGTCCATTCCTCTTTATGCAAGATTATATCCTATTCCTATAGAATATTACGAAAAATTTAAAATAGAAAAATACGGTTTTCACGGTATTTCGTATTCTTTTATTTCCGGCTTATTAAGGATTTTCGATAAAAAGATAAAAAAAACGATAATCTGCCATATCGGCAACGGGGCAAGCGTGTGCGCCGTAAAAAACGGAAAGTCCGCCGATACTTCGATGGGCTATACCCCGCTCGAAGGGCTCATGATGGGAACGAGATGCGGAAATATAGACCCGGAAGTTCCTTTTATTTTTAAGAAGCGGCTTAATTTGACGGACGAAGAAACCGCCCGGATATTAAATAAAAAAAGCGGGCTTCTCGGAATATCTAAAAAGACCTACGATTTTAAAGAACTTGTTAAACAGAAAGATAAGTACTCCGAACTTGCTTTAAAGATGTATGCCTATAGAATCGTTAAGTTTATAGGGCAGTATGCCGCCGTATTAAACGGCTTCGACGCGTTGGTTTTTACGGGCGGCATAGGCGAAAACTCGGATTGGCTGAGAAAAGAGGTTTGCAGCCGCTTGTCTTATCTCGGAGTAAAAATCGACGAAGAAAAAAACGCCGCAGCCGCTGAATTATTTCGGTCGTTCGAAGCGTTAACGTCCGGCATGCCCGATGTCGAAAATTCTGTAAAATTAATAAGCGCGGACAGGACGGACGGAGCCGGCAGGGCTGGAAATTCCGGCGGCAGAATAAAAGTTTTTGCCGTCCATACTGACGAAGAGCTTCAAATGGCTTTAGAATCCATGAAATTTATGGCATAAAAGGCGCTGCGGGCGCTGCTACGACGTTTTGAGTAAACAAAAAAGACGTAATTATTTTATTAAAATCGTTGCCTGCGCCTTTACCGTAAATGAAGAGGAATGGCAAACGGCAATTAAATCATAAAAAAACTGTTGAAATAATTTTTGAAAAAACATATAGTAGCTAGGACTAATTAAAAATAAATATAATAAAAATATAATAAGGAGTATGTCGGTATGTTTAACGAAAAAATAATAGAAATTTTAAAGCATGAAGGACCGGCAAGTTTTGCTACGCTCGGTTCCGACGGAATACATCTTGCGGCGACGTGGAACAGTTACATCGAAGTTCTCCACCCCGATACGCTTTTAATTCCTGCGGGGTATTTAAATCAAACCCAGAGAAACGTCGAAGCGGGAAGCGAAGTCCAGATGATAATAGGTTCGAAAAACGTTATCGGAACCCAGGGTAATGGTTCGGGGTTTTTGCTTAAGGGCAAGGCTAAATTCGAACAAAGCGGCCCTAATTTCGAAAAGCTGAAATCCCGTTTCAACTGGCTAAGGGCTGCTATGGTTTTTAACGTAAAAGAGGTAAAGGAATTAATATAATTAACGCGCTTATTTGCCGTAATATTTCGTAGCGTCCTTAATTCCCGATTCTTTGAAGCCCCTCTTTCTTAAAATGCAGGAATCGCATACGCCGCATGCAAGACCTTCTATAGGGTCGTAGCAGCTGTGGGTTAGTTCTAATGGAACGCCCGTTTCAAATGCCTTGATAATTATATCTTTTTTGGTCAGCTTAAGAAGCGGAGCGTTTATTTTAAAGCTCATTTGTCCGGTTACGGATGCTTTGACAGCCAGATTAGCCATTTTTTCGAAAGCGGATAAATAATCGGGCCTGCAGTCGGGGTAACCGCTGTAGTCCAAATAATTTACCCCAAGAAAAATATCGGGCGCATCGTTTACTTCGGCGACGGCAAGAGCATACGACAAAAAAATCGTGTTTCTTGCCGGAACGTAGGTAACCGGAATTTCGTTTTCTATATGACCGCCGTTTTCGTGTTTAACCCCGGCATTTTTTTCGTTTTTTTCTTTTCTATCCGAAACCCCGTCAATTTTTATCCTGTTTTTTGGAACGCTAATGTTCGTATCGGTCAATGCGGAGCTTTTAATGCCGCCGAAATCTAAATTTATTATGATATGTTTTTTTAATTTAAAAAACTCCGCTATTTCTTTTGCATGCTCTATTTCCGTTTTATGCCTCTGGTTATAAAAGAAAGTAACCGGTATCGGTTCAAATCCTTCGTCAATGGCAATTTTTAGCGTAGTCGCCGAATCCAATCCGCCGCTGAATAATACCACCGCCTTCTTTTTATCCGTTTTATCCATAATGACTATTATTATAACATATTTCCGGCAAATCCAGTTCGTTTTTTAACGGTTCATTTTTTATCATGCCGGATGAGGAGATTTATGTTATAATAAATAAACTATGCGAATAAAAATATAATAAAAAATATAATAAAAAACTCAAAAAAAGAGGCCCGTTGCAATATGAATTCCGGATATCCGCTCATAAGACCAAGAAGACTGCGCTCTTCCCTTAAAATATCTAACTTAGTCAAAGAAGTTTCGCTTAACCCCTCCAAATTTATTATGCCTTATTTCGTCGTGCACGGCAGGTCGCTTAAAGAGCCTATTAAAACTATGCCCGGGCAGTTTCGCTATTCTATAGACGAACTGCTTAAAGAACTTAAAAGCGTAACCGCCTTGAATATCGGCGGAATTCTTCTTTTCGGCGTTCCCGAAGAAAAAGACGAATTTGCATCCGAAAGCTATTCCGATAACGGAATAATCCAAACGGCGCTTAAATCCGTCAAAGACGAATACCCCGACCTTTTAATTATAACCGACGTCTGCATGTGCGATTACACGTCTCACGGACACTGCGGAATAGTCGATGAAAACGGCTGCGTTAAAAACGACGAAACCCTTGAATACCTTGCGAAAATCAGCGTTTCCTACGCAAAGTCCGGAGCCGATATAATTGCCCCGTCCGATATGATGGACGGCAGGGTAAAAAAAATCAGGGAAGCGCTGGACGACGAAGGTTTATTCAACGTTCCCGTCATGTCTTATTCGTCTAAATATTCGTCGGCTTTTTACGAGCCTTTCAGGGAAGCCGCCGTTTCTTCTCCCAAATTCGGCAACAGGAAATCATATCAGATGGATTATTCAAATTCCGACGAGGCGGTATTAGAAACCGCTTTAGATTTAGACGAAGGCGCTGACATTATCATGGTCAAACCGGCTCTAAGTTATTTAGACATAATATACAGGATAAAGCAGTCGTTCAGGCGGCCTCTTGCCGCGTATAACGTATCCGGCGAATATTCCATGATAAAAGCCGCTTCCAAACTTGGATATTTAAACGAAGAATCCGCCGTTATTGAAACGCTCACGTCGATTAAAAGAGCCGGAGCTGATATTATTATAAGCTATTATTCACTTTTCGCCGCAAAACTTTTATCGAAATTTTAATAAAATTATAAATAAAATAATTTA
>DAHVNW010000029.1 GCA_027319095.1 bacterium
AAACCCGGCTCTATAACCCCCCATAAAAAGTTTAAAGTTGAAGCCTACATACTCACCAAAGAAGAAGGTGGAAGGCATACTCCTTTCTTTAACGGATACCGCCCTCAGTTTTATTTCAGGACGACTGACGTTACAGGAGTCTGCACCCTTCCTGAAGGCGTAGAGATGGTTATGCCAGGCGATAACGTCGCTATGGCCATAGAGCTTATTACTCCAATAGCCGCCGAAAAGGAACTCAGGTTCGCAATAAGGGAAGGCGGACATACCGTAGGAGCCGGCGTTATTACGGAAGTTGTAGAGTAAATAGAGTAATGGAAGTTTAATAAAACAAAGGAAAAAGGGGTAATAATAATAAATAATGAGAGAAATAATAACGTTGGCATGCAGCGAATGTAAGCAGAGAAATTACACGACGACGAAAAATAAAAAACTTTCGTCGGAAAAATTATCGGTAAAAAAGTATTGCAAATTTTGTAAGACGCATACGGAGCATAAAGAAACCAAATAATAATAAAGAAAAATATCCTGTTTCAAATCGGATATCTAACAATATACGATGAATAGGCCAGTAGCTCCAACGGCTAGAGCATCGGACTCCAAATCCGAGTGTTGGGGGTTCGAATCCCTCCTGGCCTGCCAGTTTATGGTTAAAATAATAGAAGCGCCCAATTTCAAATTCGGCGCCTAACTTTAATTTAAATTACAAGGCGGAGTTAATTTTAGAAATGAAGGGCAATATGGTTTCGGATTTCATCAAGAAAGCAAAACAATACCTATATGAAGTCAGGGCGGAACTCGGCAAAATTGTATGGCCGGAAAAAGATAAGGCGACAAAGACGACATATGTGGTAGTAATTTTTATAATACTCGTTACAGCTTTTTTAGGTCTTATCGATGTATTTTTTTCCAAAATATTTTCATATATTTTTCAAATTTAGCGTTAAATATTAATTAAAATAAAATTAAAAAATTGATGGCTAACGAAGAGCAGGAAAAAACAGAAGAAGGTACCGTGAGCGGTTCGGAAATAAACATAGAAAATATCGGCGTAGGCGGCAGCGATACTCAGGACGGCGAAATTCTCAAGCAATGGTATGTGGTTCATACTTATTCGGGTTTTGAGGACAACGTTAAGCTTGCGCTCGAGGAAAGAATTGCATCCAGCGGTTTTAAAAAATATTTCGGAGACATTATAGTCCCTAAAGAAGATGTAATCGAAAAAACGGCTAAAGGTGGAAAGAAAAAAGTTAAAAGAAAGTTTTTTCCGGGATATATTTTTATAAAAATGAACGTAAATACGGACTCATGGCATTTACTCAAAGCGACCCCAAAGGTTACTGGGTTTGTGGGTGATCAGCTTAATCCTACGCCTGTAGATGAATCCGAAATGGAAAAAATAGTAACCCAAATATCCGAGGGTATAAAAAGACCTAAAGCTAAAATTGAATTTTCTAAAGGAGACGGCGTTAAAATTACCGAAGGTCCGTTCTCAGGCTTTAACGGAGTAATTAACGAAATAAAGCCCGATAAAAGCAAGCTCGAAGTTCTTGTTTCCATATTCGGAAGAGCTACTCCCGTCGAGTTGGATTTTACGCAGGTAGAAAGGAATTAATTTTATTAATTAATAAATAAAATTTTTAGAGGATAAATATTATGGCTGTTAAGAAGATTCAGGCTTTGGTAAAATTACAGATAGTCGGCGGCAAGGCTAATCCGGCTCCTCCCGTAGGTCCGGCTCTGGGTCAGCATGGCGTAAACATAATGGAGTTTTGCAAGCAGTTTAACGAAAGGACTAAATCTCAAGAAGGAACGGTAATACCCGTCGTTTTAACCGTGTATGCCGACAGGTCTTTCGATTTTATTTTAAAAACCCCTCCAGCTTCTGTGATGTTAAAACGGGCGGCAGAGATAGAAAAAGGTTCTAAGGAACCGAATAAAAATAAAGTTGCGGTTCTAAGCAGGGTAAAAATAATGGAAATAGCAAAGATAAAAATGCCTGATCTTAATGCAAACGAAATAGCCCCCGCAATGAAAATTATCGAGGGAACTGCCAGAAGCATGGGTATAGATATTATCGAATAAATTCTTAAAAGGAGGCGAGCCTATATGAAAAAAAGAGGAAAAAAATATATCGATGCTCTAAAAAAAGCCGTGGTTGAAAATAAATATTTCGAGTTAGACGACGCATTTAACATCGTCGTAGATTCCCATTACGTTCAATTCGACGAGTCGGTAGATGTGGCGATGAACCTTGGCATAGATATAAAAAAAAATGATCAGCAGGTTAGGGGGTCGGTTTTACTGCCTCATGGAACAGGCAAGGCCGTAAAAATTATTGTTTTTGCCAAGGGAGAAAAAGAACGCGAGGCACAAGCCGCAGGAGCCGATTATGTCGGACAGGATGACTTAATCGCAAAAGTTCAACAGGGATTTATGGATTTTAATAAAGTCGTATCGACGCCGGATATGATGGCAAGCGTCGGTAAACTTGGTAAAATATTAGGGCCAAGAGGTTTGATGCCTAATCCCAAAGTCGGCACCGTTACATTTGACGTAGGTAAAATAGTTAAAGAACTTAAAGAAGGAAAAATAGAATTCAAAGCAGAAAAAAATGGAATTTTACAAACTTCTATAGGGAAGATTTCTTTCGGTCAAAATAAACTCAAAGAAAATTTTTTAGCGCTTCTAGAAACGGTTAACAGGCTAAAACCTGCCGCAAGTAAAGGAGTATATATTAAAAAAGTTTCGGTGTCTTCGACTATGGGTTTTGGAGTGGGTATAGATACGCTTAAACTTAGAAATAATTTAATATAAATAATAAATAGGGAAAAATAAATAATTTAAAAATAAAATTTAATAACGTCAATGACGGCAGGTTTATAAATCCAGCCGTAGACAAAAAGAGCTTTATTATCCTGATTTTCTTTTAAATTGCTCTTATGTTGGATTATTGACATATTTAGAAAAAATTTAAAAGAAAGGAGGGGAGAAAAAATTGAAAAAGGATAGAAAGAATCAAGAGATTGAACTCTTGAAACATAATCTTGAATCGAATCAGGCTTTGTTTATCGGCAAATATCAAGGATTGACCGTAGAAAAGTTCAGCGTTTTAAGAAAGCAAATGCGGACATCGGGCGCCTTACTTAAAGTATTTAAAAATACCCTGAGCAAAATCGCCTTTAAAAAAACCCACGTCGATTCGCTTTCGGAATTTTTAGAAGGGCCTAATTTCTTAGTATTTACTAACGATCCGCTTGCCGGAGCGAAAGCGCTTTCTAAGTTTGCCGAAGAAAATCCGGAAAATATCGAGATTAAAGCCGGTTACTACCAGACAGTCCTTGATAAAAAAGCTGTTATCACGCTTGCCACATTGCCTTCTAAAGATATTTTAATCGCAAGATTTATTTCCGTTATTAAGTCGCCCGAAATACGCTTAGTTTTCGCTTTAAAAGCGCCCGTGATAAAATTGATTAGAACTCTTCGGGCAGTCGAAGCAAAAACTGCCGCCTCTTAAGACGGCTTAATTTAAAATTAATCAAATAAATTTAATTTTTTAATTATTATAAATTAATATTGGAGGAAAAAATAATGTCTGTAACGAAAGAAGATGTTTTAAATTACATAGAAAATGTTTCCGTAATCGAATTAAACGAACTTATTAAATCAATTGAAGAAAAATTTGGCGTAAAAGCCGACCAGTTTGCAATGGCGGCGCCTGCCGGCGTTGCAGCCGGCGTTGCAGCTGCTCCAGCACAGGCTGAAGAAAAGACAGAATTTGACGTTATTCTTGCGAATGCAGGCGCAAACAAAATTCAAGTTATTAAAGTAGTCAGGGAACTGACGAGTTTAGGTTTAAAAGAGGCTAAGGACCTGGTCGACGGCGCGCCTAAACCGGTAAAAACTGGAGTCAACAAAGAAGACTCACAAAAAATGAAGGCAAAACTCGAAGAAGTCGGCGCAACCGTTGAAGTTAAATAAATTAA
The DNA here is from genome assembly GCA_027319095.1 of bacterium. GTDB lineage: Bacteria > SZUA-79 > SZUA-79 > Acidulodesulfobacterales > Acidulodesulfobacteraceae > Acidulodesulfobacterium_A. The sequence goes on from DAHVNW010000029.1 coordinate 3,984, forward strand.
TATGTATGTATATGTATTTAAGTTATAAAAACAGGAGTTTTAATTCCAATGTCAAAAGCAAAAGCTGAAGCAAATGCAAATATCGAAAGCGGCAAACTTATAATAAGAAAAAACTTCTCTAAAATCAAGAAGGTTATAGACAATCCTAACCTTCTTGAGGTTCAGAGAAAATCGTACGAAAGATTTTTGCAAAAAGATATTTCTCAAAATAAGAGGATGAATAACGGATTAGAAGGGGTATTTAGATCTGTATTTCCAATAGAAGGATTGAGTAAAAATTTTTCTTTGGAATTTAAGGGCTATAATATAGGCGAGTCGAAGTACAGCATATTCGAATGTAAACAAAAAGGACTGACCTATAGCGCTTCGCTTAAAGTTTTATTTGACCTTGTTACTTTCGAACCCAGCACAAGCCCCAACGATAGCCAAACGCAAAGAGATATTAAGGATATCAGGGAACAAGAGATATATTTCGGCGAAATTCCGTTAATGACCCATAACGGTTCCTTCATAATAAACGGTATCGAAAGGGTTATCGTAAGCCAGTTGCAGAGGTCGCCCGGCGTTTTTTACGACAGCGACAAAATTAGAAGCCATGCGCAGGGAAAGCCCTTTTATACCGCGAGAATTATCCCTTATAGAGGTTCATGGTTAGATTTTGAGTTTGACCAGAGAGACATGATTTTTGTCAGAATAGACAGAAAAAGAAAATTTCCTGCAACTATATTGCTTAAGGCAGTCGGATATTCAAGGGAGGATATTCTAAACAGTTTTTATCAGATAGAAACAATCAGATTAAATGACGGAAAATATTTTAAAAAAATGCCTAAAGATTTTATAACGTCGACAAGGGCACACGACGATATCTTAAATCCAAAAACAAATGAAGTAATTATAAAAAAAAATAGGAGAATAACTAAAATACTTTTAAATAAGCTCGAAGATGCGGGTATAGAATTTCTGCCATGCGATGAATCCGATATTATCGGAAAATATCTTGCCGCCGATATTAAAGACGGAAAAGAAATTATCGCCAAATCGGTTCAACCGGTAACCCAGTCGCTTTTAGAATCTTTAAACGGCATCGGAATAAAGGAGCTTAAAGTTTATTTTATAGACAATATAAACGTTTCTTCATCCATAATCGAAACGATACTTGCGGATAAAATTAATACTAAAGAAGAGGCTATTACAGATATATATAAAAGGATGAGGCCCGGCGAGCCGCCTAATTTTGCTTCGGCAGTCTCTTATTTCGAAAATATGTTTTTTAATCCGGAGAGATACGATTTATCAGAAGTCGGAAGGCTAAAGATTAATAATAAACTAGGCATTAATAAGAGTTTGGACGACAGAGTATTGTTCCCGGACGATATTCTAAACGTTTTAAAATATTTAATAGAACTAAAAGACGGCAGAGGTTATATAGACGATATAGACCATCTTGGCAATAGAAGGGTTAAATCAGTAGGGGAACTTCTTGAAAATCAGTTTAGAATCGGACTCGTAAGAATGGAAAGAGCCATTAAGGAAAGAATGACCGTTCAAAAAATAGATACCTTAATGCCTAACGACTTAATTAATCCTAAGCCCGTAAACTCGCTTATGAAAGAGTTTTTTGGAAGAAGCCAGCTGTCTCAGTTCATGGATCAAACCAACCCCCTTTCTGAGGTTACGCATAAAAGAAGGCTTTCGGCTCTAGGTCCAGGCGGCCTTACGCGGGAAAGAGCAGGTTTTGAAGTCAGGGACGTTCATCCTACGCACTATGGCAGAATATGCCCGATAGAAACTCCGGAAGGTCCTAATATCGGGCTTATCGCTTCGCTTTCATCATATGCCAGAGTCAACGAATACGGGTTTATCGAAACGCCGTATAGAAAAGTAAAAGTAAAAGAAAACCGCGCTGAGGTAACAGACGAAGTTGATTTTTTAACCGCCATGGAAGAGGAAAAATACGTTATAGCTCAGGCTAATGCTGAAATAGACAAAAACGGATATCTTAAAAACGAATTGATACCGGTCAGGCGAGCCGGAGAAACCGTAATGGTGTATCCTAACGAGGTCGATTATATAGATGTTTCCCCAATGCAGCTCGTTTCTGTTGCAACGTCTTTAATTCCTTTTTTAGAAAACGACGACGCAAACCGCGCATTAATGGGTTCGAATATGCAGAGACAGGCAGTGCCGTTATTAATGCCTGATCCTCCTATTGTAGGTACCGGTATAGAAAAAATCGTGGCAAAAGATTCCGGCGTTTGTATTACGGCAAATCAGACGGGAACCGTAAGTTACGTAGATTCTTCAAAAATTATTATAAAGGCGGGTGCAGGCGACTTAAATAACGGGAACGGAATCAATTATGAATATGACCTTATTAAATTTCAAAGGTCTAACCAAAATACATGCCTGAATCAAAGGCCGTTAGTTAAGGTAGGAGAAAAAGTCGTTGCCGGTCAGATTATAGCGGACGGAACATCTACTAAAGACGGGGAGTTGGCTCTAGGACACAATGTCCTCGTAGCTTTTATGCCTTGGAACGGCTATAATTTCGAGGATTCTATATTAGTAAGCGAGAAATTATTGCATGAAGATGCTTTTACGTCAATTCACATAGAGGAGTTCGAAGTTGCATGCAGGGAAACAAAATCCGGCAAGGAAGAAATTACAGCAGATATTCCTAACATAAGTGAGGATTCCTTAAAGAATCTTGACGAAAATGGTATTGTTAGAATAGGCGCAGAAGTTAAGGCGCAGGATATTTTAGTAGGAAAGGTTACGCCAAAAGGGGAGACTATTCTTACACCTGAAGAAAAACTTTTAAGGGCGATATTTGGAGAAAAAGCTAAAGAAGTAAAAGACACATCGTTAAGAGTTCCTCCTGGAGTTTCAGGCGTCATAGTAGATATAAGAGTTTTTTCGAGAAAAGGTATCGAAAAGGATTTTAGGGAAAAAGAAATAGAAGACAGCGAAGTTGCTAATTTTATGAGGGAATTAGAAGAAAAACAGCAGTCTATAATTAACGAAGCGCTTCAAAAAATGAGGCATTTAGTTTTAAATAAAAAATGCAAAACCAATATAACTTTGTCTTCCGGGCATAAACCTATATCTATTAAAAAAGGAGACCTGCTTACCGAAAATATAGTCTCTAAATTATCTAAAGACGATATATTTAACTTTGAATTTGAAGGGAATACAAAAAATCTTTACGATAAGCTAAAAAAAATAGACGATGAATCGATGGACGACGTAGATTTACTAAAGACGTATTACGAAGATAAGATAGAAAGGATACAAAGAGGGGACGAACTGCCTCCCGGCGTGTTAAAAACTATAAAAGTTTATATCGCTATTAAAAGAAGGCTGTCGGTAGGCGATAAAATGGCCGGAAGGCATGGGAATAAAGGCGTAGTTTCAAGAATATTGCCGGTTAACGATATGCCTTTTATGAAAGACGGCAGAATAGTGGATATGATTTTGAACCCGCTCGGCGTTCCGTCAAGAATGAATGTAGGCCAGATTCTCGAAGTTCATTTAGGATGGGCGGCGCATAATCTTGGCATGCAGATAAATAAAATAATAGAAAATAATTTCGGCTCCGTAGCCGTCCGGCGTAAATTGCTTGAAATATTTACCGAGCCGACGATGGTTAATTTTATCAAAGGATTGGATGACGATGAAGTCATAAAATTTGCCGAAAAATATCGAAAAAGCATATATATGGCTACGCCGGTTTTCGACGGAGCAAAAGAAAGCGATATAAAAAATTACCTGAAATTATCCGGCGTTGACGAAACCGGACAGGTCGAGCTCTTCGACGGAAGAACGGGGGAACCTTTCGACAGGAAAGTTACGGTCGGAATTATGTATATGCTGAAACTGCATCATTTAGTCGACGATAAGATACATGCCAGATCTACAGGTCCTTATTCATTAGTTACTCAACAGCCTTTAGGCGGAAAAGCGCAATTTGGAGGACAAAGATTAGGGGAAATGGAAGTGTGGGCAATGGAAGCATATGGCGCCGCGCACACGCTACAAGAATTCCTTACCGTCAAATCCGACGATTCCGTTGGAAGAACAAGAATGTATGAAGCAATAGTAAAAGGCGATACCTCTTTTAAGGTAGGACTGCCCGAATCTTTTAACGTTCTTATTAAAGAATTGCAGAGCCTTTGCCTTAATGTAGAGTTATTAAAGGAGGTAGAAAATGTCGTTTAATAAAAATTTAGAAGAATATACGGATAAAGACGGAGATAATACCCTTACCGTAAGCTTGAACGATATTTCAGAAGAGGAAAATTTCGACGAAATATCCGAGAGGAAGGATTTAGACCTTAAAAAATTATTCGACGGGGCTAAAAAAGGAGATTTCTTTTTGAACGATCATGAAGGAGTCAAAGATCCTCTCAGCTTTAACGCTATAAAATTAGGCATTGCTTCCCCTGAAACTATAAAAAAATGGTCGCATGGGGAAGTCAAAAAGCCTGAAACCATTAATTATAGAACGCTGAAACCTGAAAGAGACGGACTTTTTTGCGCAAGAATATTTGGTCCTATTAAGGATTACGAGTGCAATTGCGGAAAATATAAAAGAATGAAACACAGGGGCATAGTCTGTGAAAAATGCGGAGTCGAGGTCATTTCGTCCAAAGTAAGAAGAGAAAGGCTTGGACATATAGAGCTCGCTTCTCCAGTTGCGCACATATGGTTTTTTAAAAGTCTTCCTTCTAGAATAGGGAGTATTCTCGATATGACGCTTAAGGATATAGAAAGAATACTTTATTTCGAAGCTTACGTAGTTCTGGAACCTGGAGATGCAGCAAAAATAGGCTTAAAGTATAAAGATTTAATAACTGAAGAAAATTATCAAAAAATTCAAAGAGAATATTATAATTTTAAAGCCGGAATAGGCGCCGAAGCCCTCAAAGAATTACTTAAGGGTATAGATATACAATCTTTGTCTAAATCTCTTAAAGAGGAAATTTCGGATTTGCCTAATGGAATCAAAAAGAAAAAATTAGCAAAACAGCTTAAATTAATTGAGGCATTCAGAACATCCGGAAATAAGCCTGAATGGATGATTCTGGATGTTATCCCCGTAATTCCGCCCGATTTGCGGCCGCTCGTACCGCTTGAGGGAGGCAGGTTTGCAAGTTCCGACTTGAACGATTTATATAGAAGGGTTATCAATAGAAACAACAGGCTAAAGAAATTAATGGAGCTTTCAGCGCCTGAAATTATTATCAAAAATGAAAAAAGAATGCTTCAGGAAGCAGTGGATGCCCTTTTTGATAACGGAAGGCGCGGCCGCGTAATAATGGGTTCTAATAGAAGGCCGCTTAAATCCTTAAGCGATATGTTAAAAGGCAAAACCGGCAGGTTCAGGCTTAATCTTCTCGGTAAGAGGGTTGATTATTCCGGAAGATCGGTTATAGTTGTCGGCCCTGAATTAAAACTTCATCAATGCGGCCTGCCAAAAAAAATGGCAATAGAACTTTTCAAGCCGTTTATATTTAATAAATTGCTTCAAAGAGGAGTTACCGATACCCTAAAAACAACAAAAAAACTTGTAGATAAAGAAGCTCCGGAAGTTTTTGACGTGTTGGAAGAGGTTATTAAGGAACATCCTGTAATGTTAAACAGGGCTCCTACTCTTCATAGGCTTGGAATTCAGGCATTTGAGCCCATATTGGTTGAAGGAAAGGCAATTCATCTGCATCCTCTCGTTTGCGCCGCATTCAACGCGGATTTCGACGGCGATCAGATGGCTGTGCATGTTCCTCTTTCCATCGAAGCTCAGGTGGAAGCCAGAGTGCTAATGATGGCAACAAACAATATACTTTCTCCGGCGAGCGGAAAACCTATTATCGTGCCGTCTCAGGATATAGTTTTGGGTTTATATTATATGACCCGTGAAATGCCGTGTGTAAAAGGCGAGGGCAAGATTTTTTCCGATCCGGACGAAGTTAAGTTTGCGTACGATAATGGACAAATCAGCCTGCATGCCAGAATAAAGGTTAGGATTAACAATAAAATAGAGACTACTACTGCAGGAAGAGTTATACTTTACGAGATAATCCCCGGCGAAATTTCCTTCGATTTAATAAATACGGTGATGTCTAAAAAGGAAATTACGAATCTGATAGATTATGCTTTCAGGGTATGCGGCCCTAAAAAGACCGTTATTCTGGCGGATAAATTAAAATCTATAGGATACGAATATTCTACTAAATCAGGTATTTCTATATGCATAAGCGACATGGAAGTTCCTATGGAAAAGAATAAGATTATTAAAGAAGCGACTAAAGCGGTCGAGGAAATCGAAAACAGTTATAAGGAAGGATTAATAACCAAAGGCGAAAGATACAATAAGGTTGTGGACACTTGGGCGAGAGCCACCGATCAAATCGGCGGGGTTATGATGAATAAATTGGGAATTCAGGAGTATGCCGATAAAAATCAAAACAAAAAAATTCAAGGTAAAAGTTTTAATTCGATTTATATAATGGCCGATTCCGGTTCCAGGGGTTCCGAAACTCAGATCAGGCAGCTTGCCGGCATGAGGGGATTAATGGCAAAGCCTTCCGGGGAAATTATAGAGACGCCTATTACTGCAAATTTCAGGGAAGGATTAACAGTCCTCCAATATTTTATATCGACTCACGGAGCAAGAAAAGGATTAGCGGATACGGCATTAAAGACCGCTAATTCCGGTTATTTGACAAGAAGGTTAGTCGATGTTTCGCAGGATAATATTATTACCGAAGAAGATTGCGGCACTATAGACGGTATAATTGTTTCCACTTTGGTAGAAAGCGGCGAAACGATTGAACCTATAGAAGAAAGAATTTTAGGAAGGGTTGCTTTAGAAGACATTATAGACCCGTTTTCAGGCGAACTTATCGTTAAATCAAATGAAGAAATTACCGAGTTTCATTCAAATAAGATAGGAAACGCGCATATCGAGAGCGTTAAAATACGGTCGGTATTAACTTGTAAAGCTAAAACCGGCGTTTGCGTGAAATGTTACGGAAGAGATCTTGCCAGAGGCCATTTAGTAAATATAGGCGAGGCTATCGGCGTTATGGCTGCGCAGTCTATTGGAGAACCGGGTACGCAGCTGACCATGAGAACATTCCATGTCGGCGGCACTGCATCGAGAAGAACGGAGCAGACGAGCATAGAAAATAAATACGAAGGCACCGTAAAATTCAACAATCTTAACGTTATCAAAAACCGCGATAATGAATACGTAGTTATGAATAAAAACGGTTCTATTATAATAGTTGACGAATTAGGGAGGGAATTGGAAAAAATTCAACTTACTTACGGTTCAAAAATTAAAGTAGAGCCAAATTCTATTATTAAGAAAAATACTTTATTGGCGGATTGGGATTCCTATATCAATCCCATAATATCCGATATTGCCGGCAAAGCGAAATACGACGATATAAGAGAAAATGAAACAATGCAGGAACAGGTGGACGAAACTACCGGATTATCGCGAAAGGTGATTATCGAATCGAGAGACCAGACTTTAAGGCCTAAGATAATAATTAAGTCAACCCATCAGGAGAAATCATACTTAATGCCCATAGGAGCGCACTTATCCGTTCAGGAAGGGGACGAGGTTTTTGCCGGAGACATATTAGCCAGAATTCCTAGAGAAACTACTAAAACTAAAGATATTACCGGCGGATTACCAAAAGTCGTCGAACTTTTTGAAGCAAGAAAGCCTAAAGAATGGGCAGTTATCACAGAGATAAGCGGAAAGGTATCTTTCGGAAGAGACTTTAAAGGGAAGAGGCGCGTTATTATAACCCCGCTTCATGGCGAACCGAGAGAATATCTTATTCCCAAAGGGAAACTCGTCAGCGTTCACGAGGGAGATTATGTTAACGCGGGAGAGCCTCTAATGGACGGATCGCCTAATCCTCACGATATTTTGAAAGTTCTTGGAGAAAAAGAATTAGCGAAATTTTTAGTCGATGAAATTCAGGAGGTTTATAGACTCCAAGGCGTTAAAATTAATGATAAACATATAGAAGTTATAGTCAAACAAATGCTTAAAAACGTCAGGATTAAAAACGCTGGAGATTCTAGATTTCTTGAGGATGAAATCGTGGATAAAAATGTATTCGATATGGAAAACGAGAGAGTAATAAAAGAAGAAGGGGTTCCCGCGATTGCCGAACCCGAACTTATGGGCATAACTAAGGCATCTCTGAGTACAGAAAGTTTTATTTCCGCGGCATCTTTTCAAGAAACTACTAAGGTTTTGACCGAAGCAGCTATTCATTGCAAAACCGATAATTTAAAAGGACTTAAAGAGAATGTAATTATGGGAAGGCTTATACCTGCAGGGACCGGCTTCGAAAAATATTCGTATATCGACATCGACGTTAAATAAAAAATATGCAAAAAAATATTGACAAAAAGTTAATTTAATATTAAAATTTAAAATTCCACTAATTAAATTAAATTAAAAAATAAAATAAGATTATAAAGATAAAGGAGCTACAGTGCCGACCATAAATCAGTTGATTAGAAATGCAAGAAAAAAAGTTGCTAAAAAGACGTCTTCACCGGCATTAAAAGGTTCGCCTCAAAAAAGGGGGGTCTGCGTAAGGGTTTACACGACGACGCCTAAAAAACCAAACTCAGCTCTTAGAAAAGTTGCAAGGGTAAAGTTAACTAACGGCATGGAAGTTACAACTTATATTCCCGGAGAAGGACATAATCTGCAGGAACATTCGGTAGTATTAATAAGGGGCGGACGCGTAAAAGATTTGCCAGGCGTTCGGTATCACATAATAAGAGGTTCCCTTGACTGTGTCGGCGTTAACGGAAGAAAGCAAAGCAGGTCTAAATACGGAGCAAAAAGGGCTAAATAAACGTTAAAAATTGAAAAATAACAAAAAATAGAAAGGCACCCGATTTCAAAAAGGTACCTAACAAAAGTAAGGAGCGTAAAATTGTCACGAAGAAAAAGAGCGGTTAAGAGAGTTTTAGGTGGCGATCCTAAATTTAACGATAAAGTGGTTCAAAAGTTTATAAATAAACTTATGTACGACGGCAAGAAAAGCATAAGCGAAAAAATATTTTATCGGTCGCTGGATATAATTGCCGAAAAAACAAAAGACGACGGTTTTAAGGTTTTTAAGCAGGCTATAGATAATGTAAAACCTGTACTAGAAGTAAAAGCAAGGAGAATAGGCGGTTCAAATTATCAGGTTCCTGTCGAGGTTAGAGCCGACAGAAGATTATATTTGGCGATTAGATGGATAATAGGTTACGCAAGATCAAGGAACGAAAAGTCTATGGAAGAAAACTTGGCATTGGAAATTTTAGATGCGGCAAATAACAGGGGCAGTTCAATAAAAAAGAAGGAGGATACTTTTAAGATGGCCGAAGCCAATAAAGCTTTTGCGCATTTTAAATGGTAATCGTTTATAAATGGCTGATAGAATATCCTTGGAAAAAACAAGAAATATCGGTATAATGGCGCATATCGATGCCGGAAAAACTACGACCACGGAAAGAATTTTGTATTACACCGGGGTTAATTATAAAATAGGCGAGGTCCATGAGGGAACCGCCACGATGGACTGGATGGAACAGGAACAGGAGAGAGGCATAACGATTACTTCCGCCGCTACGACCTGTTTCTGGAAAAATTATAGAATAAATATAATAGATACGCCGGGGCATGTCGATTTTACCATAGAGGTCGAAAGGTCGTTAAGGGTATTGGACGGAGCCGTTGCGGTTTTTGACGGAGTTGCAGGCGTGGAACCGCAGTCCGAAACAGTATGGAGACAGGCTGATAAATATAAAGTGCCGAGGATATGTTTTGTCAATAAAATGGATAGAACCGGCGCTAATTTTTTAAGATGCGTCGAAATGATAAAAGCCCGGCTTAATGCCGTTCCGGTAATTATGCAGATTCCTATGGGTTTAGAAGAAAATTTTAAAGGCGTTATCGATATAGCAAAAATGAAAGCATATCTTTATAAAGACGAAACGCTAGGCGCCGAATACGACGTTATCGATATACCCGAAGAATTCATGCCGGACGCCAAAAAATACCATGACGAATTTGTCGAAAGAGCATGCGATTTTAACGATAGCCTTATGGAAAAATATCTTGCAGGCGAAGAAGTAGATATTGAATCCGCTAAAAAGGCGATAAGAGATGCCGCACTTGGCTTTAAACTCGTTCCTGTATTTTGCGGTTCCGCTTTTAAAAATAAAGGCGTTCAGCCTTTGCTCGATGCCATAATAGACTATTTGCCGTCGCCTCTCGACGTTCCGCCCGTTACGGGCATAAATCCAAAAACCGAAAAAGAGGCAGTCAGACATGCTTCCGACGACGAACCGTTTTCGGCTTTAGCTTTTAAAATCGCGTCGGATCCATATACGGGTCAGCTTACATATATACGCGTTTATTCAGGGATACTTACTTCAGGTTCTTACGTTTATAATTCCGTAAAAGATTCTAAAGAAAGAATCGGAAGACTTTTAAAAATGCATGCTAACAAAAAAGAGGAAATAAAAGAAGTTCATGCAGGCGATATAGCAGCTGCCGTAGGATTAAGAAATACTACGACCGGAGACACCCTGTGCGACGAATCGAATATAATAGTTCTTGAATCTATGGAGTTTCCTGACCCTGTTATTTCGGTGGCTATAGAGCCTAAAACTAAAGCCGACCAGGAGAAATTAGGTTTATCCTTGCAAAAACTTACTATAGAAGATCCATCGTTTAAAGTTAAAACCGATCTGGAAACTGGACAAACGATAATTTCGGGAATGGGCGAGCTTCATCTAGAAATTATCGTTGACAGGCTTACGCGCGAATTTAAAGTCGATGCGAATGTGGGGAAACCGCAGGTTGCATATAAGGAAACAATCAATAAAAAGGTCGAATCCGAAGGGAAGTTTATCAGGCAATCCGGAGGAAGGGGCCAATACGGGCATGTTTGGCTCGAGATCGAACCGCTCGGAAAAGGCGCCGGATATGAATTTGTAAATAAAATTAAGGGCGGAGTTATCCCTGCCGAATATATACCTGCTATAAATAAAGGGGTAGCCGAGGCTTTGACAACAGGAGTTTTAGCTGGTTACCCGGTGGTTGATGTCAAGGTATCCGTTTTCGACGGCTCATTTCACGATGTCGATTCATCCGAAATGGCATTTAAAATTGCTGGATCTATGGCATTTAAAGACGGTGCAAAAAAGGCAAACCCGGCTCTTTTGGAACCTATTATGAAAGTAGAAGTGTTAGTTCCCGAAGAATTTATGGGCGACGTTATAGGCGATTTAAATTCGAGGCGGGGGAAGATTTTAAACTTAGAAGCGCGCGCGGGAATTCAAGTTATAAATTCCGAAGTTCCGCTTGCGCAAATGTTTGGATACTCTACGGATTTAAGGTCTAAAACACAAGGCAGGGCTAATTATACCATGGAATTTCTTAAGTATGAGCAGGTGCCTAAGGTTATTTCGGAAGAAATTATTGCAAAATCGCAAGGTAAATAGATATTATTTAGGAGGAACTAATGTCCAAAGAGAAATTCGACAGATCTAAGCCACACGTAAACATAGGAACTATAGGTCACGTAGA
>DAHVNW010000002.1 GCA_027319095.1 bacterium
CTTTTATCGATAACATTACTAATAAAGTAAAAAATATGGCAGAAATTAAAGGGAATTTCCTTTCCAAATTTTTTAATATATTAACGCCCGTCCAAAGAAATAAATTTATTAATTTAATGGAGTTTAGGATAAAGAACAGGATAAAGCATTTGAAGATTATTGAAAAGATGCTTAATAGAAAAATAAATATTATGGAGGAAAACCTGGCGCAATAAATAAATTTAAATTGGATACTTTTTATTACCTTTTTTACATAGCAAGATATGATATAATTAAAATAAAGTTTACTTATTGAAATTAATTTACATCAATTTCATTTAGGAGCTATTATTATGAATAAAAAATTATTCGCGATATTGTTTGTTTTGGCAATCGGCGTCTTTTTAAGCGGCTGCGCGGCTTATTATCCGGCGCCGGCTTATTCGTCCGGCTACGTTAGCGTTTCGACGCCTAATTTTGCCTTTTCGATAGGCGAAGGCGTAAACGCTTATTACGCGCCGGCTTTTGGAACCTATATTTACGGATATAACGGTTACTATTACAGGTGGCTTAACGGCGGATGGTTTTACGCAAGCGTTAATTCTGGACCATGGTATTCCGTTGGCCTGAATATTTATATTCCTACCCCTCTGCTTTACGGACCGCCGCCTCCAGTTTATAACTCCAGGCCTTATTTTACATGGTGGAGAACTAATATCGCCCCGTGGTATAGAATGAATCATCCGGGTTGGTGGGGAAGGCATCATATGTTCATGCATCATTACAATATGTGGCAAAGGCATACAGGGCGGATTTATGAGAACCATCCGTTTTATAGGGGAGGAATGAGGCAGAATTTTCAGCAGGGACCCCAACAACGCAACATGGTAAATCCAAATCAGGGAGGAATGAGGCAGAATTTTCAGCAGGGACCCCAACAACGCAACATGGTAAACCCAAATCAGGGAGGAATGAGGCAGAATTTTAGACAAGGCCCAGGTCCCAACAGGCATGGTCCAAATCAGCATCGGCACCATAAGCATTAGCATTATCCAAATTAAAATATTTGATTAATATAAAAAATCGTTGTATATTAAAGAAATGGGAGCATTTGGAAAGATTTTCTTTGCCTTTCTAATATACATAATTTTAGAAATATATGTATTTATTGAAGTCGCCGAAAGAATCGGCTTTCTTTCGGCGGCGGCGCTTTTGGTTTTTTTTAGCATAACGGGCTATATTATAACTAAGAGAATCAAATATATAGCTTTTCAAAATGTTGCGACAGATTATTATGCCGGAAAAAGCGTTAGTAAAAATCTTATAAAATCGGCAGCCTATTTCATATCCGGAGTATTGTTTTTTATTCCCGGATTTATAAGCGATTTTCTTGCGCTTTTCTTCTTAATACCGTTTATTAATTATTATATAATTTATTTCCTGCTAAAACATTTAAAAAACAAATTTATAACAGGCGGTAACGGCGGATTTTATTACTATTCATCCGGCGCATATAATAACGCGCATAACGAACCGGATAACAGCCGAAACGACGTAGGCGGCAAAGTTGAAGATGCCGGCAAAAAGAAAGAGGAAAAGCGGAAATTTCTCGAATTTTAGGCAAAAAATATTTTAGAAAATATTTCTGAAATTAATGATAATTTTTTTAAATTTTTCAATATTTTAACGATGCCGTAATGCTTTTAAATATGCTTAAAGACAAGCTCGGTTTAATTGTAGAAAATTTAACTTACGAAACTAAAAGTTTTTATGAAGACAGGCTCGTTTCGCTTGCCATTTTCGGTTCCGTAGGCAGAGGAACGCCTAATTGCGACTCCGATATAGATTTATTGATAATCGCCGATAATCTTCCAAACGGAAGAATGAAAAGGATTTCTGAGTTTAATTATATAGAAAATAAAATAGAACCAGTTACACAATCCCTTAAAAATTATAACATAAACACCCGTCTGTCGCCGGTTATAAAATCAAAAGAAGAAGCCTTATACGGCAGTCCCCTTTTTCTGGATATGGTTTCGGACGCCGTTATTTTATACGACAGGGATAATTTTTTAACGGATATTTTAAATAGCCTTAAGATTAAACTTGAAAAATTAGGCTCCAAGAAAATAATCCGTGGAAACGCTTGTTTCTGGGATTTAAAGCCTGATTTAAAACAAGGGGAAGATATAATTATATGACTTTTCAAAGCCTTGCCGAAAGTTATCTAAAAAAGTCTTTAGCAAGATTCGATACTCTGGATGTCCTTTTAAAAAAGGACGATTATTCGGACGTCATAAGGGAGGCGCAGGAAATAGTCGAACTTTGCCTTAAGGGAATGTTGCGCTATAAGGGGATTGAACCTCCTAAATATCATGACGTAAGCGGTTTTTTATTCGAATACAGGGATAAATTTAGCGAAATAAACGACGAAGACTTACGAAAAATTGCTTCCATATCTAAAAAGTTAAGAAAAGAAAGAGAGCTTTCTTTTTATGGAGATATCGACTTTATCCCTACCGAGAGCTATACTAAATCGGATGCGTCGGAAGCCATCGAAGACGCCCGGTTTGTCCTGGATGTCGCAGAAAAATTCATATCCAAAACTATTTAAATTTTATATAGTCTTTCCCGCTGTAATTGCGGCGGCGGCACAATAACCGGCAGACAATACCCCCCCCGATACGTTGACATTTGTTCAAAAATTGGTTTATAATTATAAAAATGTGCTTTTTATTTAAATAAGAATTTTTATGCTTAAATTACTATTTATCGCCTTGGGCGGAGCGGCTGGCACGCTTCTTCGTTATGGAATATCCGGAATAAGCTATGGATTTTCCGACGGTGTTTTTCCATTCGGCACCCTTGTGGTAAATCTTTCCGGAGCCTTTACGATAGGTTTTTTATGGGGTCTTTTCGAAGGGTCTAATATATCTTCGACGGTCAGGACGCCGATATTCGTGGGTATATTAGGAGGCTATACCACGTTTTCCACATATGCGTTGGAAAGTTTTAACCTTATAAGAAACAAGGAATATAAAATAGCCTTAATTAATATTCTTGCCTCCAACATATTCGGCATTAGCCTTGTGTTTACAGGTTTTATAATCTCTAAACTGCTTATAGCAAATCTTAAGGGGGCGCAATATTAATGAATATTCCCGAAGAAGGCATGCTTTTAAGAATATTTATCGGCGAATCGGACATGCATAAAGGGAAAGCTCTTTACGAGCAAATCGTTATCAAAGCCCGCGAACTCAACCTTGCGGGAGCAACAGTCATCCGCGGCGTTATGGGCTTCGGGGCGCACAGCAGGATGCACACCGCTAAGTTATTGCGCCTTTCGGAAGACTTGCCCGTTATAGTGGAAATCGTAGATACCGAAGAAAAACTTAACTTGCTTCTCCCCTTCCTTGACGAAATCGTAGAAGAAGGGCTGATCACGCTTGAAAAAGCGCGGGTAATCAGGTATCGGCACGGTTAATAGCCGGCCAAAACGTCCAAAACGTAAATAAGGCTCTACCATTTACCCCAATTAAACTAATTATCCCCCCAATTTTTATTTTTAATAAAAAATATATAAAGGTTATTTAGCTCAACGGCGTTAAGAAGATGTACCTTAACAAGCGAGCACAAAGCGGGAATATCGTTTAAAAGCGAATCCTTATCTGATATAACCATTAAAACGTCATCTTGTTTTAAAGTTTTAAGTTTTCGGACGACCGTCCATACCGGCGGCCCTCAGCATAAACCTCTTATATCGAGAACTATACCGCCGTAGTTTGAACAAGATTTAATCTCCATTTTTTCTTGCCTCCTTTTTTAAATTTGCAATAATTATCTATCAGTCTAATTCCCCGCTACTATATTGCAAATTTATTTAGTTTTAACCGCCGCATCTAATATGCCGTTAATAAAAGCCGGAGACTCGTCGTTTCCGAATTTCTTTGCTATTTCTATTGCTTCATTGATAACTACGTTTCTGGGTGTTTCTGGAATAAACATAATTTCATAAACGGATAATCGTAAAATGTTTCTATCAATTCTAGACATTCTTTCGATTGCCCAGTTTTTAGCCACCGATTTAATTACATCGTCTATTTTTTCTAAATTAGATAAAGTCCCCCTTACGATATTAAAAAAAAAATCAAAAATCTGGGAAACGTCTTTCTTTTTGTTTAAATCTTCTCTTATTTTTATAAACCCGTCTCTCATAAGGCTTTCTGCAGCAAAGTCGTCATAAAACCTGTTTATTTTATAGTCTAAATTGCTTATATCCCCGTCTTCTTCGTACAGAAACTGCAACGCAAGCTCTCTTGCCTTTCTTCTTTTAGTCATAAGTCGTATATTGTTTATTCAGTTCTTTTTAATTTTTGAGTAAAGGCTTGCCATTTCTACTGCGGACATTGCGGCATCGAAGCCCTTGTTTCCCATCTTTGCGCCCGCCCGCGATATTGCCTGTTCTATGGAATCGGCGGTTATAATTCCGTAGCTGACCGGAACGTTATAATGAATAGAAAGTTCGGAAATTAATTTCGTAACCTGATTGGACAATAAATCGAAATGGGTCGTTTCGCCTCTTATTAGCGTTCCGAGACATATTATAGCATCGAATTTTTTAGTATCTAGAAGCATTTTTACAGCCATAGGAAGTTCAAACGCCCCTGGAACCTTAGCTACGGAAATGCTATCTTCGCTTGCGCCGGCTCTTTTAAGATAATCCAATGCTCCGTCAAGCAATTTGCCGTTAATAAATTCGTTAAATCTCGATATAACAATGCCGAACTTAAACCCTGCCGCTTTAAGCTCGCCTTCTATGAAATGAAAATTATCCATTTAAAGCTCCCGTCTTTTATTGGTTTTAATTTTTTTTATTATATTATTTTATTTTATCTTTAATAAATGGCCGAGCTTAGTTTTTTTAGTTTTTAGATAGTGTTTGTTTGTTTCGTTCGGACATATTTCTATCGGAACTCTTTCTATTATGCTCAGCCCGTATCCTTCCAGGCCTATAATTTTTTTAGGATTGTTAGTCATAAGTTTCATTTTGCCTACGCCAAGGTCTGCTAAAATCTGCGCGCCCACGCCGTATTCCCTCAAATCTGCCTTGAACCCAAGTTTTTCGTTGGCTTCCACCGTATCGTAGCCCTCGTCCTGAAGATTATACGCCTTTAATTTATTAACAAGCCCTATGCCCCTGCCTTCCTGCATCAGATAAAGTATAACGCCCTTGCCTTCTTTATCTATCATCTCCATGGCAGTTTTTAGCTGGTCTCCGCAATCGCATCTAATTGACCCGAATATATCTCCGGTAAGGCATTGGGAATGCACTCTTACCAACACGGGCTCTTCTTTTTTAATCCGTCCCCTTACGAGGGCGATATGTTCTTTAAAATCTATATCGTTGGAATACACTACAATTTTAAATTCTCCTGCAAATTCCGTCGGTATCTTCGACTCTACAAGCCGTTGGACGTGCTTTTCATGTTTAAGCCTGTAATTTATTAAATCTTTAATGGTTAAAATCTTTATGTCGAATTTCTTTGAAAATTTCTCTAAATCGGGCATTCTTGCCATAGTTCCGTCGTCGTGCATTATTTCGCATATAACTCCATAAGGCTTTAAACCGGCAATCCGCGCAATGTCGATAGAGCCTTCCGTCTGCCCCGTCCTCGTCAATACTCCTCCGTTTTTGCCCCTTAACGGAAAAATATGCCCTGGCCTTACTAAATCGGAAGGTTTTGCGTCGTTCTTTATTGCCGTCAATATGGTCTTTGCCCTGTCGTGAGCCGATATGCCGGTCGTAACGCCTTCTTTTGCTTCGATTGACACCGTAAACGCTGTGGTAAATTTAGATTCGTTGTTGGCAACCATCGGAGGAAGGTCTAAACTATCGGCTTTTTCTTCAGTAAGTGTCAAACATATAAGCCCTCTGGCATACTTTGTCATAAAATTTATAATTTCTGGCGTCGTATATTCCGCCGCTACGACTAAATCTCCCTCGTTTTCCCTATCTTCGTCGTCGACGAGAATAATCATTTTTCCTTTTTTTATATTTAATGCGGCCTCTTCGACCGTCGCTAAACTCATAATATTTACCTTCCTTTAGCTGTAATGAATTAATATTTATCCGTTTTGTTTTAATTTGTTAAGCAAACCCATTTTCTGCTAAAAATTGCATAGTTAATCTTGTTTTAATATTGACGCCGTCTTTTTCCGATATATCTTCCAAACGTTCCACGACAATTTTTTCTATAATGTCGGATTCTAAGTTCACGAAAGAACCGGCAGGTTTATATTTAAGATTTGTTTCTTCATACGTGTGCGGTATTATGCTTACTGAAAATTCCCCGTCTTTAGCGTCGTTTACCGTCAGGCTAATGCCGTCTATGCTTATAGAACCCTTTTTTACGATATATTTTTTAATATCGCCCTCAATCGAACTATTTATTTTTATCCCAATTACGACGGAATTTCCGGTCTTTTTTTTATTTATTATTTGACCTGTCCCGTCTATGTGCCCAAGAACAAAATGCCCGGAAATATCGGAATTAACGGAAAGCGCCGGTTCTATATTGACGCTTTCGCCGATTTTTAAATACTTTAGAGCTGACGCTCTAAATGTTTCCGGCGTATAATCGAAAAATAAAGTTTTCCAGACAATTTTCCTTACTGTTAAACATATCCCGTTAACGGCTATGCTTTGCCCTATGTATGCGTCTTTTGCCGCTTTTTCGCAATAAACGGACAAAACGCCGTTACTTATGGATTTTATAATTCCCTGTTCTTTTATTATGCCGCTGAACATTTTAATTTTTTTATCGGAATTAATTTAAACTCCCTTATATTATTATATAATACATCCAATATAATTGCACTTTTTTCTAATAAGCCTGTCTTTTTATTAGTTCGGAAACATTTTCGTACAGCTCGTTTATATCTTTGAAGGAAAGATATACGGAAGCAAAGCGGACATAGCTTATTGCATCGAGATTTTTTAATTTGTCCAAGACTCTTTTTCCTATATCCTCGCTTTTTATTTCTTTTAAATTAGTTTCTTCGATCCATTTTTCTATAGATTGAACTATTTCGTCTATATATAGATAGGGAACCGGCCTTTTCTCGCATGCTTTTATAAGGCCGTTAAGAAGTTTTTGCCTGTCGAAGGGTTCCCTTCTTCCGTCTTTTTTAATTATTAAGGGAGAAGAGGAAACAATGGTTTCCAAGGTAGTAAATCTTTTGCCGCAAACATTGCACTGTCTTTTTCTTTTAGTCGACCTGCCGTCTTTAGATATTCTAGAATCGACTACTTTATCGTCGTCGTTAAAACAAAATGGGCACTTCATATATATAATGCATAAAAATATCAAATATTTCCGTATAACGGAAATTTATTGCATAAAAGTTTAACTTCCTTTTTTACGATATTTTTTATTTCTTCGTTTTCTGGATTTTTCAGGATTTCTGCTATAAGTTCGCCTATTTTTACCATTTCCCTCTCTTTCATTCCCCTAGTCGTAACCGCCGGAGTTCCTACTCTTATTCCGCTTGTAACAAAAGGAGACCTCTCGTCGTAAGGAATTTTGTTTTTATTGACGGTTATGCCGACTTCGTCAAGCAAAGCTTCCGCCTGCTTGCCGGTCATTTCGGATTTTCTGAAATCCACTAATATAAGATGATTGTCGGTGCCTCCCGATACCAGCGAAAATCGGTTATTCTTTAAAGTATTGGCAAGCGCCGCCGCATTAAAAACAACCTGCCTCTGGTAATTTTTAAAATTTTCTCCTAGCGCTTCTTTAAAGGCAACGGCTTTTGCGGCTATTACATGCTCAAGCGGTCCTCCCTGAATTCCCGGAAATATGGCCGAATTCAATTCTTTTTCGTATTTAGCCTTTGCAAGTATAATGCCGCCCCTCGGCCCTCTAAGGGTTTTATGCGTGGTCGTCGTAACGAAATCGGCATACGGAACCGGGCTCGGATGGATATCGGCGGCTACAAGTCCGGCAATATGCGCCATATCTACCATGAGATAGCATCCGGCCTCATCTGCTATATCCCTGAATTTTTTAAAATCTATAATCCTCGGATATGCGCTTGCGCCGGCAATTATCATCTTAGGCTTATTTTGAAGCGCAATTTTTCTTAGCTCCTCGTAATCTATAGTTTCGGTAGTTTTATTGACTCCGTAAGGAATTATATTAAAATATTTCCCCGAAAAATTTACCGGGCTTCCGTGCGTTAAATGTCCGCCGTGAGATAAGTCCATGCCCAGAACAGTATCGCCGGGTTTTAAAAATGCGTAAAAAATCGCCATATTGGCTTGCGAACCTGAATGGGGCTGAACGTTAGCATATTCGGCTTTAAATATCTCTTTAACTCTATCTATAGCAAGCTGTTCGATACTATCTATAAAACCGCATCCGCCGTAATACCTTTTTTTTGGATATCCTTCGGCATATTTATTAGTTAAAACCGAACCTTGCGCCTGCATAACGGCCGCCGAAACGAAATTTTCGGAAGCTATAAGCTCTATGGAATTTCTCTGTCTGTAAATTTCTTTTTCTATAAATTCGTAAACTTCGATATCAATTTCTTTTAAATCTTCGAAATTCAATTTATTTCACCCGAAATTTTAAATTTTAATATTAATTTTTAACGGTTTTATCTACAGATTCTAATTTTTCGATGGAACTTATCTTCGAAATGCGGTTTTCATGCCTTCCGCTTTCATATTTCGACGACATAAATTTGTCTATATATCTAAAAGCTTCCGTAGATGTCGTCGTTCTCCCGCCAAGAGTTATTATATTGGCATTATTGTGCGCTTTTGCAAATTCGGCGGTATATTCGTCGTGTATTAAAGCCGCCCGTATGCCGTTAACCTTATTTGCCGATATTTCCATGCCAATACCTGTTCCGCAAACAAGTATGCCGAAAGAATTTTTGTCCGCATCGTTTTTTAATTCTGTAGCCACTTTAACGGCGTAATCTGGATAATCGACACTTTTTAAAGAATCAGTGCCCATATCGGCATATCGCATTCCTTTTTCTTTAAGATGTTCTTTAATAGATTCTTTCAATTCAAAACCGGCATGATCCGAACCTAAATAAACCATTTATAAAATTAACCCTCCCATTTTTTAAAAACAAGCGTGGCATTAGTGCCGCCGAAACCGAAAGAATTCGACAAAGCATATTTTATATCGGCTTTTTGCGCGACATTGGGTATATAATCCAAGTCGCATTCCGGATCCGGTTCTTCTAAATTTATAGTTGGAGGCATAATGCCGGTATCGACAGTTAAAACGGTCGCAACGGCTTCTATCCCTCCTGCAGCTCCAAGAGCATGGCCTATCATCGATTTTACCGAACTGATTTTAAGTTTTTTCGCCTTCTCTCCAAAAAGCTGTTTTACCGCTTTAGTTTCATTCAAATCGTTATAATAAGTGGATGTCCCGTGGGCATTTATATAATCGATATCGTCTTCTTTTATGCCGGCATCTCCTATTGCGTTTTTCATGCTATAGTATGCCCCTTTGGCTTCTGGATCCGGCGTAGATAAATGATATGCGTCCGAAGATACGCCGTACCCGACTATTTCGGCGTATATTTTTGCCCCTCTTCTTATAGCGCTATCCATTTCTTCCAATATTACGATACCGGAGCCTTCGCTCACCACAAAACCGTCCCTGTTTTTATCGAAAGGTCTCGACGCTTTTGCGGGCTCGTCGTTCCTCGTCGATAAAGCTTTCATAGCGTTAAAACCGGAAATGCACAAAGGCGATATGGTAGATTCCGCTCCTCCGGCGATCATAGCGTCGGCATCACCTCTTGCAATAATTTTATAAGCATCTCCTATGGAATTAGTGCCGGTAGAACAGGCGGAAACCGTGCTTGCATTCGGACCCTTAGCTCCGGTCATTATGGATACCTGTCCCGGAGCAAGATTTATCAATAGCATCGGTATAAAAAACGGGGAGATTTTTTTAGGCCCTCCTTCCAAAAGCATAGAATGATATTTTTCTATGGTCATTAATCCGCCGATTCCGGCTCCTATCCATACGCCGACCATGTGGGCATTGGCCTCGGTAATGTCGAGCCCGGACATATCTAATGCCATTTTAGAACAGGCAATGGCATAATGTATGAATTGATCCATTTTTTTTACTTCTTTCTTTTCTATAAATTTTTCGGGATCGAATCCTTTAACTTCGCCTGCTATCTTTGTGGCATAATCTTGGGCATCGAACCTTGTAATAGGCCCTATTCCGCTTTCTCCTTTAATCATCCTTCCCCAAGAAGTATCCGTATCGTTGCCGAGCGCGGTAATCATGGAATATCCGGTTACAACCACTCTTCTTTTACAATCTATCTTTTCCATAATAAAAAAACAATAAAGATATTGAAATAAAAAATTATTTTGCGTGTTCGTCGATATATGAAACCGCATCTTGAACAGTTTTTATTTTTTCGGCATCTTCATCGGATATTTCTATTCCGAATTCTTCCTCGAATGCCATAACTAATTCTACGGTATCTAAAGAATCAGCTCCGAGGTCTTCAACGAATGACGCCTCGTTAGTAACCTCGTCCGGCGTAACCCCCAACTGCTCTATTATTATTTCTTTAACTTTGCTTTCTACTGACATTTAATTTCACCCCCTCCTTTTCATTATTTATTCGGGGACAGATTTAAAATCTGTCTCCGGTTTTTATATTACATATACATTCCGCCGTTAACATTTAGAACGGTACCGGTTATATAAGCGGAAAGTTCAGAGCATAAAAACAATGCGGCATTTGCAATTTCCTCAGGTTCGGCTATCGTGCCAAGCGGAATTCCCTTTTTTATTGCATTTTTAACGTCTTCGGGGAGTCTATCGGTCATAACCGTCTTTATAAAACCGGGGGCTATAGCATTTGCAAGAATCCCTCTTGCCGCATATTCCTTTGCCACCGATTTCGTAAAGGCTATAATGCCGGCTTTAGACGCCGCATAATTTGCTTGCCCGGAATTGCCCATTTCGCCTATAACAGAAGCTATATTTATTATCCTGCCCGATTTTGCTTTAATCATATGTCTTAAAGCGCTTTTCGTAATGTAAAAGGTTCCGTTTAAATTAACGTTTATTACGTCGAGCCAATCTTCGTCACTCATTCTTATTAGTAATCCGTCCTTAACTATACCTGCATTATTAACTAAAATATCGATTTTAGATTCCTTATCGATAATTTTTTGGATCGTGTCCGATATTTTCATGGAATTTTTAATATCTAATTTATAAAAATCAAATTCCGGCGAAATTTTTTTAATTTCGTCTTGAACGCTTATAAATCTTTCTTCGTTCATACCTATTATTATAACTCTTGCACCGGCTTTAAGTAAAACCCGCGATATAGAAAGCCCTATTCCAGAATAGCCTCCCGTAACTACAGCCGTTTTACCTGTAAGTTCGATACAGACAGACACATTAAGCCTCCATTTTATGAGGCATCAGATTCCAAATCATGATGCCTTTCAACATTGTTGCGCTAATTTTTTAATAGCGGCAACTGAATTTACAGAAACCGCATCCGCATTTTTATCTATTCTTTTAATAAGTCCGCTTAAAATGCCGGATGGACCTATTTCGATAAATTTGGAAACTCCGAATATTTTTTCCATATTGATTATAATATGTTTCCACATAACCGGAGAAATTATCTGACCTAAAAGAAGCCTGACGACGTCTTCTTTTTTGGAATAATTAAACGAAGTTGCGTTGGAAAATATGTCGCATCCGGCGTCGTAAAACCAGTCTTGTTCAATATACGATTTAAGATTTTCCATTGCGCTTTGCATAAAAGGGGTATGAAACGGGGCGCTGACCGGAAGAACAAAAGTCTTTTTAGCCCCCTTCTCTTTAAGAGCCGAACATGTTTCGTCGACAAAAGACGACAAACCCGATATTACGATTTGTAACTGCGAATTAAAATTAGCCATAAAAACGCCATGTTCTTTTTTTGAATTATTAATTTCGTCTAAAACCGATTTTATCGTATTTTCGTCAAGCCCGATTATGGCAGCCATTTTGCCGAATCCAACGGGACAGGCGGTCTGCATAAAAAATCCTCTTTTTTTGGCAATTAAAAGAGCATGTCCAAAATCTACAGTTCCGGCGAAAACGTTTGCGCTGTATTCGCCAAGACTGTGTCCCGAAACGCATGACGGTTTTAATCCTATTTCATTTTCTATAACCCTTAGTATAGCTATGCTAACGGTCAAAAGGGCAGGCTGGGTATTTTCGGTCAGGTTTAGCGCCGCTTCGTCGTCTCCAAGAATCAATTTTTTCATATTCAGTCCTAAAACATCGGAGGATTCTTCCAAAACCTGGCGGGCGCAGGCAAAATTTTCAAAAATATCTTTTCCCATGCCTGCATGCTGTGATCCCTGCCCGGGAAAAACATATGCAAGGTTTGAATTTGACGATTTTTCCATTTATTTCTTTATGATTTTATATATTTTAATTTATAATTTTTAATAAAATAATACTTTATATTGCGATATTTTAATTATTTTACAAATTTATTGAAACTTTTAATAAATTCTTCGGTCTGCGAAACAATTTCATCTATAACTTCCTGAACGGTTTTTTCTTCTTTAATGAGACCGGCAATCTGTCCGCTCATTAAAGAACCCATTTCTACGTCTCCGTCGACGGAAGCCGCTTTTAGTTTGCCTGTTCCAAGTTTTTCGTATTCCAAAACAGGAGAACATTTTTCTTCTAATTCTAGAAATATCCTGGATAATTTGTTTTTTAAAACCCTTACCGGGTGTCCTGTAGGTCTTCCGGTAACTACGGTATCCCTATCCGAAGCCTTTAACACCATGTCTTTCCAATTTTGATGCACATGACATTCCTTAGTCGCAAGAAATCTGGTTCCCATCTGAATACCGCTTGCACCAAGGCATAAAGCAGCGGCAAACCCCCTGTAATCAGCAATCCCTCCAGCCGCTATAACCGGAATATTCACGGCATCCGCAACCTGCGGAACTATTACCATAGTAGTAAGTTCGCCTATATGGCCTCCTGATTCCGTTCCTTCTGCTATAACGGCATCAGCTCCGGCTTTTTCCATCCTTTTTGCTAAAGCCGTGGATGGAATTACCGGTATAACTTTTATTCCGGCATCGTGAAATTTTTTTACATAAGGCCCAGCATTGCCAGCGCCTGTCGTAACGGCCGAAACGCCTTCTTTTATGACGGCATCCACAAGTTCGTCTATATAACTTAAATAAAGTATCAGGTTTACCCCGAAAGGCTTGTCGGTATTCTCTTTTGCTTTTTTAATTTCTTGAATAAGCATCTCGGGCGGCATCTGTCCGGCTCCTATTATACCCAGTCCACCGGCATTAGAAACGGCGCTTGCAAGTTTATAGTTAGACGCCCAAGCCATTCCGCCTTGAAAAATCGGATATTTAATGCCGAGCATTCCGCATATGCGCGATTCTATCATTTCTTTTTTCCAGTTTTATTATATATTTCATAAAAACAATGATGTTACAATGTGTCCAAAATTGAATTCTGGTATCTATCTTTCTATAGCTGCAATATGTTACCATCTGATTATTGAAGATGCCCACGTCAAACCGGCGCCGATAGCGTCTATCAATACAAGGTCGCCTTCTTTTAAACGTCCTAACCTATAAGCCTCATCAAGGGCAATAGGTATCGAGCCGCTTGAAGTATTGCCGTATTTTTCGACGTTAATGAAGACCTTTTCCATAGGAAAACATAATTTTTTCGCCGTTGCTTCTATAATTCTGATATTTGCCTGATGAGGAACGAATAAATCTATATCTTCTGGTTTAAGATTGTTAAATTTTATGGCTTCTTCGGCTACGGCCTTAAGATAATTGACGGCATATCTAAAAAGTTCAGAGCCTTTCATTTTAATATAATGCTCGCGCGCATTAACGCTTTCAAGGCTTGCCGGCATTAAAGAACCACCGGCGTTTAGCATAAGAATATCGTCATGCCCTCCTTCAGAATGCATATGGGTAGACAAAATACCGCGGTTGTTCCACATATTTGCAGTAAGCACGACTGCTCCTCCGCCGTCTCCAAATAAAACGCATGTCGACCTGTCTTTATAATCGGTAATCCTCGAAAGCAGGTCCGCTCCGATAACTAAAACATTTTTATATTTGCCGGATTTAATAAAGCTGTCCGCTACCGACAAGGAATATATAAAACCGCTGCATCCCGCGCTGATATCGAAAGCCGCCGCATTTTTAAGTCCTAATTTTTCCTGCACTATGCAGGAAGTCGAAGGGAAAATCATATCCGGCGTAATAGTCCCTATAAGTATAAGTTCTATATCGGACGATTTTAACCCTGAAAGCTTAATCGCTTTTTTTGCGGCTTCCGCTGCTATATCCGAAGTGACGATTCCTTTTTCCGCAATTCTACGTTCTTTTATACCGGTTCGAGAAGTAATCCATTCATCCGACGTATCGACCATATTGCATAAATCATAGTTCGTCAGTATTGTTTCGGGGAAATAAGAGCCGATTCCTATTATTTTAGAATATATCATAATTTATTCGCAGATGTTTTTTGCGTTTGATTCTATTTTGTTGCTGATATTAACAATTATTCCCTTTTCCACAAAATGTTTTGCAACTAATATAGCGCTTGTTAAAGCTTTTGCGCTTGCTCCGCCGTGCGCTATAAAAACCGGCCCGTTGACTCCTAGAAGCGGCGCTCCGCCGTATTCGTTATGATCGACAAGTTTTTTAAATTTTTTTAAAGACTTTCTTGCCATAAAAAAACCGAGTTTAGCCGTAAGACTCTTATTTATTTCTTCCTTCAGCAAATTAAAAATGGTTTCGGCTAATGTTTCTGCCGCCTTTAAAATTACGTTGCCCGTAAATCCGTCGCATACTACTACGTCAACCTTACCGTTAAATATCTCTCTCCCTTCCACATAGCCGTAAAAATTTAAATCCGTATTTTTAATTAATACAAAAGCCTCTCTCGTAAGGTCGTTTCCTTTCGACGATTCTTCGCCATTGCTCAATAATCCTACTTTTGGGTTATTTATGCCTTTCATAAAAGACGCATATTCGGCGCCCATTATTGCAAATTCTGCAAGATGATAAGGCTTAACGTCCACGTTTGCTCCGGCGTCTATTAAAACGGTGTATCCCCCCATTGCCGGCATAATCGTCGCTATAGCGGGTCTGTCTATCCCCTTGATTCTTTTAAAAACAAACATCGCGATTGCTAAAGACGCTCCGCTGTTGCCTGCGCTTATAATTGCATCGGCTTCCCTATTTTTAACGAGTTCATAGGCAATGCGCATGGACGAATTCTTTTTGTTCCTTACAATAGAAGATGGAGAATCGTCCATCGTTATGCGTTCTGGCGCATTTACCACTTTAATCCTCGAGCCGTTATAATTATTTTTTTTAATAGCGTTGTTTAAGACGGCTTCGTCCCCCGCAATAATAATCTCTAAATCGTCATTAGATTCGACCGCCGATAAAGCCCCCATAACCTCCGGTTCCGGAGCACTATCTGAGCCGAAACCGTCCAATGCTATTCTAATCATTAACGGACTCCAGATTTTTATTAAGCCTGATCCTGCGCCTTTTCGACTATGATTTTTCTTCCCCTGTAAGTTTTACAGTTTGGACACATTCTGTGCGAAAGAATGGGTTCCCCGCAATTAGGACATTTTGAATAGTTTACGGGCGTAAGGCTGTCATGCGTTCTTCTTTTATCCCGCCTGCACCTTGAATGCCTTTTCTTTGGATTTGCCATTTAATTCTCCTTTATAAAAATATATGCTATATTATTAAATTAAAATTATAAAATGTCAATTTCATTTTTCTAAATGTATAAAAACATCGTCGTCCGCAGTTTTAAAATCGGCTTTATCTGAAAAAATAAGCCTATCCGCCCTGACCGCAGATTTTATGTCCGAAGATATTTCGTTTATAATATCTATATAATCCTGATTTAAAGTTTGAATTAGAATCTTGCTTACTTTATGATTTTGATGAAGGTTTAAATTTGTCCTTAATTTTCTGGAGGCTTCGAGAATATTTAGTAATATTGCGGAAATCTTTGCTGAACCGTTAAAAATCAATTCTTTTCTAAATTCAGGCCAGCTCGATAAGTGAATGCTTTTGTCTTTTTCGAATGTTTTATAAAAGGATAAATACAGTTCTTCGGTAATAAAAGGCAGGAACGGCGCAAAGACTTTCAAGATGTTTAACGATACGAAATACATAACGTTTAAAACGATTTTTTTTCTTTCGAAACTTTCTTTGCTTTCTTCCCAAAAAACGTTTTTTATGATTTCCAAATAGTTATCGCAGTAAACGTTATAAAAAAAATCCTGCGCGGTCCTTAAGCATATCGAATATTCATAAACTTCCATAGCGTCTTCACATGTTTTTAAGGTATTTTCCAATTCGGTAAGCAGCCATTCGTCTATCCTGCTTAATTTAATGCCTGCGATATCTTTCCCGTAGGGGGTAAATTCAGGATAAACGTTGGCTATTAAAAATCTGGAGGCGTTCCATATTTTAATTAAAAGCCTTTTTCCGTTTGAAACGTCTTCTTCGCTAAAACGCAAATCCTGTCCGAGATTTGCTTTTGATGCCCAATATCTAAGGGCATCGGCGGAATATTTATCTATGATTTCTTCGGGGCCTACGAAATTTCCCAGACTTTTAGACATTTTTTTTCCGTTTTTATCTAGTCCCCAACCGCTTATCATTATATCTTTAAATGGAATGCCGCCGGTATGATAAACGGATTTAACAACGGTATAAAACAGCCATGTCCTGATAATTTCCTGCGCCTGCGGACGCAAAACCATAGGGTAAATCATGTTAGAAAGTTTTTTTCCGCCTTTATCTTCGAACGCCCATAACGAATTTATAAGCGGCGTCATCGAAGACGTCATCCATGTATCCATAACATCGACTTCCGGTAAAAACTTTGTTCCGCCGCATTTAGAACATTTCCCGGCACCAGGTAGACCAGCGGACGGATCGACCGGAAGTTCGCTTTCGACTGCCGTAACTACCTCGCCGCATTCCGAACAATACCACACCGGAAATGGAACTCCGTAAAACCTCTGCCTCGATATATTCCAATCCCATTTAAGGTTTTTAATCCATTCGTCGTAGCGCGTTTTCATAAATTCGGGGCGCCAATTCATTTGATCGCCTGCATTTATAAATTTATCTTTGTTTTCGAGGATTTTTATAAACCACTGCTCTGCAAGAATAAACTCCACCGGGGTCGAACATCTGTCGTGGACTCCTACGTTGTGAATAAGAGATTTTTCGCCTTTTATTAAAGATAACTGCTTTAAATCGGATATGATATTCTTTTTTGCTTCTTTAACGCTTAAACCGCTGTATGTTCCGGATAATTCGTTTAATTTGCCTGCTTTATCTATTATAATCGCCGTATCTAATTTATGTTCCTTCCATTTTTTTACGTCTTCGGCGTCCCCCCAGGTGCAAACCATCATGAGCCCCGTTCCATAATTCATATCGACGGATTCGTCGAATTTAACCGGAACTTCTTTATTATATAGAGGCGTTTTAACGTTTTTTCCTTTTAAATACTTATATCTTTCGTCGGCAGGGTTGGCATAAACCGCAACGCACCCTCCGAGAAGTTCCGGACGCGTCGTAGAAATTATAAGCCTTTCTCCAGCTGGCGACTGAAATTCCAGGTCATACAAAACTCCATTAAATTCTTCTATAACCACGTCCGCTTGCGCAAGCGAAGTCCTGCATTGAGGACACCATAATATAGGTTCGTTTCGCCTTTCTATGAGTCCTTTTTTATAAAGGTCTATAAACGACTTCTGCGATGTCTTGCGGCATCTGTCGTCTATGGTTGAATACGACAGGGTATAATCTGCGCTTATTCCGGCAGATTTCCAAAGCGATTTATAAATTTCAATGCCTGTTTTCGTTTCTTTAAGGCATAAATCTATAAATTCTTCCCTTGTTATCTTAGCTTTATTTATTTTATATTTTTTTTCGACATAGCGTTCGGTCGGAAGACCGTTATCGTCGAAACCCATAGGATAGAAAACGTTAAATCCCTTCATCCTTTTATATCTGACGATAAATTCGGCTTGAGAATAGCTCATGATGTGCCCTACATGAAGATGTGCCGAAGAAACATAAGGCGGCGGGGTATCGACTGAATAAACGTTTTTTTTTTCGTCGCCGGCTTCAAATTTATAAATGCCGTTGTCCTCCCAGTATTGGGATATTTTTTTCTCTACGGCTTTATAATCGTAATTTTTATTAATGCCTTCTTTTTGCATAACTTATCAAGTTTAGCAATTTTTTATTTAAAAATCAAATTAGGTGTCACTTGGTTTGCGCTTGAAGAAAAGTAATAAGGAAGGAAAAAGACTTCTGAATTTTTTTAACATTATACCCGGGGGGGTTACAACCCAGCGAAACTATCTATAATGTGTCAGGTTTATTTTTATTTTCAGGCAATTACTCATGATAAAAAGTATAAAATATCGTCTGAAAATATATAAATATGAAACATTATCCCGACTTGCAAAATTTATTCCGTTGTATGTTATAATAAAAAAATGTATCAGGTACTGGCAAGAAAATACAGACCAAAAATTTTCGATGAAATAATCGGGCAGGACTCTATTATCCAAACCTTAAAGAATGCCGTTGTAAACGACAGGGTATCTCATGCCTACATCTTTACGGGAACAAGAGGCGTAGGAAAAACTTCCATTGCGAGAATACTTGCAAAATCCATAAATTGCTTTGAAGGCCCCACGATAAATCCCTGCGGAGCCTGTCCGGCATGTATTCAAATTCAAAACGGAAATTCCGTGGACGTTTTGGAAATCGACGGTGCATCCAACACAGGCGTAGATTCTATAAGAGATTTAAAGGAAAATATATTATATCTTCCTCAAAGCCTAAGATTTAAAATTTATATAATAGACGAAGTCCATATGCTTTCTAACAGCGCATTTAACGCGCTGTTAAAGACACTCGAAGAGCCGCCGCCACATGCAAAATTTATATTAGCCACCACGGAGATTCACAAAGTTCCGGAAACCATTCTTTCGAGGTGCCAAAGATTTAACTTTAAAAGAATACCCACCGGAATTATTTTAAATAAACTAAAAGAGATAGCGCATATCGAGGAAATTTCCGTATCAGGCGAAAATCTTGCGGTTATAGCGTCGTTGGCAGACGGTTCCCTAAGAGATTCTCTTTCCATTTTCGACACTGCCATATCTTATTTCGGAAAAGATATAAAAGAAGACGTCTCCCCGGTTCTTGGATTGACGACAAAACCTCTTGTATTTAAACTGGTAGGGTCGGCGTTTAAAAAAGATTACGAAGGCGGTATAAAAACGATAAGGGAGATATACGAATCCGGCGCGGATTTAAGGCAATTCATGAAACAAACGGCTCTTTTTATTCGGAACCTCTTAGTAATAAAATTAAACTATAAAAGCTTAGAGTACGATTTAACCGAAGAAGAAATTAATGCCTTAATCCCGTTTGCGAAACAAAAATCGGCGGACGAACTTTTAGATATGATGGACATAATTATTAACGCCGATGCAAAATACCAGAGGATTTCATCGCCGCTACTCATGCTAGAATTAACTTTCTTCAAGCTTTTCGGAATACCGGGGAAAAAAGACGTACGGGAACTTATCGGCAAAATAGATGAAATAGCAACAATAATCAAAGCCGAAACAGGCAAAACATACGAGACGGATGGAACAGGCGGGATAAACAGGGCAGATATATCAGGAAAAACGGACGAAATATACGAAACCGACAATCGCAGCAAACTTATCGAAAAAAACGAACAATTGGAAAGTACAGACTCGTCTTTAGATCATAAAAAAATTTTCGAACATTTCACAAAAATGGACGAAAAATTAGACGAATTAGACAAACTCTCGAAACCCGGGGCAAAATATAGCCGACTTGAAAACGAAAATCCGGAGATAAAAAGCGAAGCCGAAAACAAAAATTTTAAAAATAACGCAAGGCAAAACGAAGATTCGGCAAACGATAATAGCCTCAAAAAAATAAACATAAATATAAAAAAAGAGTCTTATGGTATTATAGAAAATATTAGAGAAATATTCGGCGGCGATATCGAAAGAATAGAAAAAAATTAAAAACTTTGTTTGCAAAAAAATAAAAAATCAAATAAAATAAAATAAAAAGTCGGAGGCTAAATAAAATGTCGAAAAATATTGCCGGAATGTTAAAACAAGCTCAAAAACTCCAATCTGATATGCTTAAAATGCAGGAAGAATTAGGTTCTAAGGTAATCGAGGCAAGTGCCGGCGGCGGAATGGTAACAGCAAAAGTGAATGGAAAACAGGAACTGACAGAAGTGAAAATAGACAAGGCCGTCGTCAATCCGGACGACGTAGAAATGCTGCAGGACCTTATAATTGCCTCTATAAACGAAGCGCTTAACAAATCTAAAGATATGGTAACCGGAGAAATGTCTAAATTAACAGGCGGGCTGAATATACCGGGTCTTTTTTAAAGCGGTTTTATGTCGATAAATCATTCCGATTATATTAAAGATATTGTCTTTGCATTTAAAAAACTGCCTGGAATAGGAGAAAGGTCTGCAAGAAGGCTTGCTTTTTATCTGTTATCTCAAAACGAATCCGTAGCCTTCAATTTGGCAGACGCAATAAAAAATGCAAAACAAAATATCAAGCTCTGCAAGAATTGCTTCAATCTCGCCTCGGACGATTTATGCCCCATATGCGGTAATCGGTCCCGAAATCATAAACTACTTTGCATTGTGGAAAATCCGGAAATAATTTATGTTTTCGAAAAAAGCGGCACTTACAACGGTTATTATCATGTCCTGCACGGCTCTATTAATCCTCTTGAAGGCGTTATGCCATCAGACCTTAAATTAAAAGAACTTGTCGAAAGGGTAGAAAACGGCGCATTCGAAGAAATTATACTTGCTCTTAATCCCAATTCTAACGGTGAAGCTACCTCTATTTACATAAAAAAAATTTTATCCCCTTTCGATTTGCATATAACGGCCCTTGCGCGCGGAGTACCGATAGGTTCGGACTTAGAATACGTCGATAAAGACACTTTATCCGAAGCAATTAATTATAGAAAAAGCTTTGATTAATTGTATGTTTTTATGCATTTAAAAATAATCGTCTTCATTTTTTTTATATTGTTTATTTGTGCAGGAACGGTTTACGCCGGCATAAATCGCAAATCCTATTATATTACCGTTAATAAGAACTTCCCTAAAACTATCCATCTGTATCTAAAAAAGAAAAATATCCTTACTTCTTTTGCCAATACCGGTGTTTTAGTATCGCCCACATACAGCGGGAAATATTTTGTTGACCTGCGTTATTTTGAAGCTACTATGTCTGGAAAAACTCCCTGGAAAAAACGTTATGAAGACAAAGATATCCCTTTTATAAATTATTTTAACAGAGGCGAAGCCATTCACGGATTTCCAAGGGCGATATACGGAATAAACAGAAGCCTCGGGTGCGTGGAATTGCCTTTAAGGAATGCCTGGATGTTTTGGAAAAGGCTCGGTTTAAAAACCCTTGTTTTTATAGAAAAAGATAAACACGAAAAACCGGCTTATATGCAAAAAAATCATTTGCGGCCGCACATAAAAGACATCGTTTCATATAAAAATCATGTAACGTTTTTTAAACAATCCGCCGCAAAAATGCAGCGTAAATTTAAGTTTATTTATAACGATTACGGCTCGTCTTTTAAGGACATACCTC
This sequence comes from bacterium, assembly GCA_027319095.1. GTDB lineage: Bacteria > SZUA-79 > SZUA-79 > Acidulodesulfobacterales > Acidulodesulfobacteraceae > Acidulodesulfobacterium_A. Next base: position 21,814 of record DAHVNW010000002.1, read on the forward strand.
TTACGTCCTTAGTTTATGACAGCTTCAACATTCTGAGTATTAAAGGCAAATATAAAATAAAATTTAAAAGAAAGGTATTATTGACGGGCGGCATCGCTATAGGAAGTAAAATCGGAACATTAACGTATATCGCAAAACAGAATAAGTTTTTTTTTACAGACATAAGCAGTTTAAAAGGTACTTATATAAGAAGTATTTATTCCGCAAAAATAGAAGGAAAAGAATTAGACGTAAAAAAATATTTCACGTTGAATAAAAAAAATACCGGCATTCTTAGCAATATTACATTCGATAAAAAAAACAATTCGCTATGGGCGGTTTTATATTCTTATTCTTATTCTAATAAATCTTTTAAAAATTATTTATGCGAGATTTCCCCTAAGATTCCATTAGCTTTAGATAAAAAAATACTACTAAAAAAATATGCAACATATTTATGTTTCGATAATGCCGGTAATCTGTGGCTCAGCGGTTATAAATTTAAAAATAATAAATTAACAGACTATATAGAAAAAATTAAATCTAAATTTTTGAACGGTTATCTAACCAATAAACATATTAAAACAATTTATACCTTTAAAAACCGCTTTGCAGCCGCTATTCCAATCATACCCGGCATCGATAATACGGTGTATGCCCTCACGCATTCTTATGCCGGAGGAAATGTTTATAATAATATTGTAATATTAGGCCGTCGAAATATACAAAGCGTTTCGTTAAGAGGGTACGTAAAAAACATTATAAAAAGCGGCAATAATATTTTTTTTATCGACAATATATTAAAACATGGCATTTTTTATAAAACATTATATGCCTTGAATTTTGATTCCAACCCAACCGTTCCTGTAAAACTAATTAGGTTTTACGGAAAACTCAACGGCGTAGCCGGAGGTTTTGTTTTAATCCAATAAGTTAAACAAATACCAGATATTTCTACTTTTCCCTGACATTGCCTTGACTACATATTGACATATATATGAAAAAATAATAAAATATCAGTTTTCATCTATATTGTAATCAATATTGGATATTATTATTAATTATAAATATAATTAATTTATTTGTATTTCTTTTTAACGTTTAAGCCATAAAATTATGTTCGACGGATTAAGTTCTAAACTTGAAAAAGTTTTTAAAAACCTTAAGGGATACGGAAAGCTGTCAGAAAAAAACATCGAAGACAGCCTTAAAGAAGTCAGGCTGTCTTTGCTCGAAGCCGACGTAAATTACCTTATAGTAAAGGAATTCATTGAATCCGTAAAAAATAAGGCTATAGGCGAAAAAGTGGCCGAAAGCCTGACGCCTGCCCAGCAGATTATAAAAATAATAAGGGCCGAACTGGTAGATTTGCTTGGAAACTACGAACCTCTCAATATTAAAGCAAAACCTCCCGTCATTATAATGCTTATAGGACTTCAAGGTTCGGGTAAAACCACTACGGCAGGCAAACTTGCCCTGTATCTTCAAAGATTGAAACGCATGGTATATCTCGTCCCGGCCGACGTGTACAGACCGGCGGCAATACTCCAGCTGAAAAAAATAGGTTCGAGCATTAATATTCCCGTCTACGAAACTCGGGAAGAAAATGGAAAAGTTTTGCAAAAACCGGACGAAATATTAAAGAATGCTGTAGATATTGCCGAAAAACAGGCTTACGATACGATAATCGTAGATACGGCAGGAAGGCTAGAAATTGACGAATCTTTAATGGACGAATTAAAACTTCTTAAAAACAAGTTTAATCCTAACGAAATTCTGCTCGTCGCGGATTCCATGCTTGGTCAAAGCGCCGTAACGGTGGCCGAAACATTCAACAAAAATCTTGGTATATCAGGCGTCGTTTTGACTAAAGTCGACGGCGACGCACGAGGAGGAGCTGCTCTTTCTATTAAAAAAACCGTAAATAAGCCTATAAAATTCATCGGCATCGGCGAAAAGCTAGGCGATTTCGAAGTTTTTTACGGCGACAGGATAGCCGACAGAATACTTGGAATGGGCGATATTTTAACCCTGATTGAAAAAGCCCAGGAATCTATCGACGAAAAATCTGCTAAATCCATAGGGGAATCGCTTAACAAAAAAGATTTTACGGTAAAAGATTTTGCCGAACAGCTTAAAATGATGTCAAAAATCGGGGGGGTTGCGCAAATTGCCGGCATGATTCCCGGCTTTTCTAAAATCAAAGACAAGTTTAATTCGGAAGCGGCAGAAAAAGAAATCATAAAAATTAAAGCAATAATTAATTCGATGACCGAAAAAGAACGAATAAACCCAGATATTCTAAACGGCGGCAGACGCAAAAGAATCGCTCTGGGTAGCGGTACTACCGTTAATGACGTAAATATTTTTATAAACAAATTCGAAGAAGTTAAGAAAATAATGAAGTCGTTTAAAAAAAATAAATTAGGGTCTTTAAAAAATATAAATAACATTAAAAGCATGTTTAACAAAGGAGATTTCAAGTGGCGGTAAAAATCAGGCTTTCAAGAACCGGTTCTCACAAAAAACCTTTTTACAGAGTTGTTGCGGCTTCAGGCGAAAAAGCCGTTCAAAAAAAATTCATAGAAATACTAGGGACGTATAATCCATGCTCCAACACACGGCAATTTATTATAGATAAGGATAAGTTCGACAAATGGATAAGCTTGGGGGCAAAACCGAGCAATACGGTTATGTCTTTAGTAAAAAAACAAGCTGAATGAGCGAAGTCATCAGTATTGGGGAATTTATCAAGCCTCATGGAATTCATGGCGAGCTTTTACTTTTGCTTTACAATCCCCTCTCAGATGCCTTAAATCATGATATCGAACTGCTTATCAAAGAAAATGAAGGGTTTAGACGGCTTAAAGTCAAAAGAATAAGGCCTGCAAACAAGGGTTTTTTAATAAAACTTTACGGTGTTGATTCCATAGAGCAAGCAGAAAAATTTAAAAAAATTCATATATTTATAAAAAAAACGGATTTGATTTTAAAGGACGGCGAATATTTAATTTCGGACTTAATAGGCTTAAATTGTTTTAACGAAAAAAATAAAAAATTAGGAGCGGTTTCTGATATTTATTCCGGCGAAACGGATATAATGGAAATAAAATCGGGGAATGGAATTTATTTAGTTCCTATGACAGAAAATAACGTTACTTTAATCGATGCTAAAAATTTTAAGATTTGCATAAAAAACGAAGAAAATTATAAAATATGAGCCGTCAAATCAACGAAGAAGAAGAAAAAAAAGTCATCGACGTAATTTCTATAATGCCGGAATATTTCGGTTCGTTTCTTGAGACCGGAATTATCGAAAGGGCTATAAAAGCCGGACTTGTAGAAGTAAATATAATTAATCCGAGAGGTTTTTCTGCCGATAAGCATAAAAAAGTTGACGACAAGATTTACGGCGGCGGCGCAGGCCGGCTTTTAATGGCGGAACCTGTCATTAAAGCTTATGAATATTCTTTATCTAATTATGAAAATAAAAAACATATAACCGTCATTATGTCCGCCTCGGGAAAATTGCTTAATTCGAAAATAGCGGAAGATATTTCTAATTATAGCCATATAATAATAATTTGCGGAAGATACGAAGGAATAGACGCCAGGGTGGCTGAAATTACCGGCGGCGTCGAAATATCCATAGGCGATTATATTTTATCAGGCGGAGAAATTGCCTCTATAGTATTCATAGAAACAGTAGGAAGATACTTTAAAGGTTTTCTCGGAAACCCAGATTCGCTTAAAGAAGAAAGCTTTTCCGGCAATTTCGGCGAAATACTCGAATATCCGCAATATACAAAACCTAAAGTCGTTAAGAACATTTCCGTCCCAGATGTATTGACGGGAGGCAACCATAAACTGATAAACGAATGGAGAATTAAAAAGGCGCTGAAAAAAACCGCTGAAAATAGGCCGAATTTATGTTATAAAAATAATAAATAACATATTAATTAAAACATGTAAAGGAGATACAAATGAACATCGTCGAAAAAATCGAAAATTCATCTTTAAAAACCGATATTCCTCAATTCAAATCTGGAGATACCGTTAAGGTATATCAAAGGATAAAAGAAGGGGATAAAGAAAGAATTCAGGTTTACGAAGGAGTTGTTATAGCTAGAAAAGGAAGAGGTTTGCGGTCTGCTTTTACCGTCAGAAAAAATTCTTACGGCGTAGGAGTAGAAAAAACTTTTTTAATAAACTCCCCTTTAATCGATAAGGTCGAACTTCTTTATAGAGGAAAGGTCAGAAGGGCTAAATTGTATTATTTAAGAAAGAAAAAAGGCAAGGAAGCAAAAATAGAAAGGCTCGATATGGCTCAACCAATAATAAAATAAAAAAAGAAAAAATTATGGGCGCATCTTTTGCGAATATTAATGGTATAATTTAATTAATTTCTATTAAAAGCTATATTCATTATTTTTTCAAAGGAGGAATTATGGAAAACCAAAAAACTACACTTGATAAATTTGCCGAATTTATAGGTACGGTTCTCGGCGTTACGGAAGATAGATTTCAGAAAATTCTCGACGAATTTATAGTAAATCAGGATTATGGCAAAAAAGAAGCCGAAGATTTTTCCAATAAAATGAAGAGTATTTACGATACCAATAAAACTAAACTATTATCGTTAGTCGACGAATCGGTAAAAAAAACCCTTAGCAAAGTCGATATAGCGCGGGTTTCCGAAATTAAAGAATTGGAAGAGAAAATAAAAACGCTCGAAGAAAAATTAAATGCTCATACTCATGTCCATAGCGGCGCACATATGCACGCGGAACGTAAAACGCGAAACTGTCGTCATAAAAAATAAAATAGCAGGTTAGCGTATATATGTATATATAGTATTATTATGGTAAAATCTTACATGGTTATAATAAAGGGAATCGTTCAGGGCGTAAATTTTCGTAATTTTACCAAACTTGAGGCAGAAAGAATAGGTATTAAGGGTTATGTTATAAATACGCATGACGGTCATGTAGAAGCGTTTTTCGAGGGTGAAGAAGACCAAGTCAAGGAAATGATAGCCTCGGTTCATGTAGGGCCACCCCATTCCCAAGTAAAAGAAGTAAAACTTTATGAACAGGACAAACCATCTAACTTTAAAGATTTTAAAATTATAAAATAGGAACGGCATTATTACTAATCGACGGTATCGGGGTTAACATGACTAATCGCAAGAACAATCTCCCCCTTTATAAGTGCCGGCTTTAATTTAATTTCTTCTATAAAGGTTTTTAAACTTTTTGTTCCTATAAATTCATAAATTTTGGTCAATTCTTTTGCATAGCAAATTTTTACGTTTCCGAAAATTTCGTATATATCCGAAAGAAGCTTCTCTACGTTTCTTCCTGGTTCAAACAATATAAAAGTTCTTTTTTCTTCTTTTAGCTTTAAAAGCTCTTTTTTCCTTTTACCCGGTTTTCTGGGCAAAAATCCGATAAACGTAAATTCGGACGTATCTAATCCAGATGCCGAAAGAGCAGCGAGGACGCTCGACGGACCGGGAACGGGTATGACTTTGATTCCTTTTTCCACGCATAATCTTACCAAATATGAACCAGGGTCAGATATTAGCGGCGTACCGGCTTCGCTCACGAGCGCGACATTTTTATCTTTTGTTATAATGTTTGCAATAATTCCGTCTGCCGAGGATTTTTTATTGTATTCGTGATATGGAATCAGGCGGGTTCTTATATGATAGCGTGAAGTTAATATCCTCGTTTTCCTGGTATCTTCACACGCAATAAAATCTGCAGATCTCAATATCTTAAGCGCTCTTATCGTAATATCTTCGAGGTTGCCAATCGGAGTCGCAACTACATACAAAGCCGCCATCGACTTAAACCCAGTCCCTTAAATATCTAAAATCTATATTTATCGTGCGCTCGGAAATTTTAGCTATTAAAGGCATGCGCCTTTTATATTGCGATTTTTTTATTTTTTCGTATATTTTATATACGAGGTTCTTGTCGCAACCGATAGATACCGCTACATCAGGTTTATACATCTTGTCTATTAATAAATACATTATAGTATCGGCGGCCTCATAAGTAAAACCGAGTTCTTTTTCATCGGATTGTCCAGCCCATAAATCTGCCGAAGGGGGTTTATTTATAATGCTTTCGGGAATACGGAGCAGTTTTGCAAGCTGGTATATCTGTGTTTTATAGATGTCGCCTATCGGGTTTAATGCCGAGGCCATGTCCCCATAAAGCGTTCCATAACCCAAAAGAAGTTCCGATTTATTGCTTGTACCTAAAACTAAAGAATTTAGTTTATACGAATAATCGTATAATATAGACATTCTTTCCCGCGCCATTTTATTTCCTTTTCTAACCTTTATTCCGTCTGACCCGATTCCGCTGTTTTTATTTGAAAAATATTCGTTAATTTGTTTCGTAATGTCTATTATATAATAATTAATGCCGAGCGCTTTGACTACCTTTAGTGCATCTTCCAGGCTTGACGCCGCGCTTTTTTCATAAGGCATAATTAGAGCGGCAACCCCGTCCTTGCCGAGAGCATTTGCAGCTAAATAACAGGCAACGGCAGAATCTATACCTCCGGATAATCCGAGCACAACCTTGTTTACCCCTGCTTTTGCGACTTCTATTTTAATAAAATTTAAAAGATGCTTATATACGATAGGAAAATTATAACAGTCTATTTTTGGAAGTTCTTTTTTCATTTTTTTTATTTTCATTAAACGCAATTTAAGATTTTAAAATACCTTCGATTTCTTTTAATGTGAGGTTTAAATTCTCGTCTCTAATAAGAGGAGTTTTAAATCTTTCGTTATTTAAAAGATCTAAATTTATTTCCGCAACCGTCATGCCTTCATCTAAATAATCGAGCTTATTTTCAATCTCGCCGGACGGATTAAAAACGGACGAACCGCCGGAAAAACCTATGCCGTCTTCAAAACCGACCCTGTTAACGTATATTACGTAGCTTCTGTAGTAAAACGCTATTACGGAAAGCAATTCCTCCCACATATTTATCGAATTAAATTTATTAAGGCCGGCTGTAATGCCTCTTGCCGGAGATGCAGAATTAACTATTATAATGTGCGCCCCTTTATTTACTGCTATGTAAGATGATGAAAGATGCCATGCGTCTTCGCAAGTTAAAACCGAAAACTTAACGCCTTCCAAATCAAATATTCCAAAGCCTTTGCCAGGTTTAAAATACCTCAATTCTTCGAACATTCCGTATGTAGGCAGATAAACTTTTCTATGAACGTCGATTAATCTACCCTTAGATATGCAAAAAGACGAATTGTAAAAATTAAAATCGACGTCTTTTTCGACAAAACCTGCAATAACCGAAACGCCCATATCTTCGGTAATTTTATAAATATCCCTAAAAACAGCCGATTCATCCGTGTAAATATTTATCCCCATATCATAAACGCCGTCCTTTAAAAAATAACCGGTCAAAGAAAGCTCGGGAAAAACAATAATACTTGCCTTTTTATTTTTCGCCGCAGAAATTATTTTAAGATGAGTTTCAATATTTTTCTTTAAATTGCCTGTTTCGGGATTTATCTGCGCAAGACAGATTTTTATAACATTATTTTTTTTCATTCTAAAATATTTTCAAAAAAAATTAATTTAATAGAACGGTGTTCTATATATTCAATCGAAATAATTCCGTAATTTATTAATCTTTTTTCTCTGTCGATATTTGAGTTAATTAAAAAAAAATTTGAAACGTCTATTATTTTTTTTAGCTTTTTTTTGTCGACAGCCTCGTAAGGCTTGCCGAACATCCTTTCAAATCTCGTCTTTACTTCTATAAAATTTAAACTTCCGCAGCCGCTTTCCGCTATAATATCTATTTCATTCCTTCCTTTTCTGAATTTCTTTTTTATAATTTTATACCCTATTTTTTCCAAAAAATCGGCGGCTATTATTTCTCCTTCGTCTCCCTTTGCTTTATTTAAAGACTTTGGATTTATCAAGTTATTTTTATTCATTTATAATTTGTCCAAAATTATAAAATTAAAATTTAAACGTTTTTCTATGGATACCGCTTAATCCAAATTTCGTAAGGTTTCTCTTATGTTCGTCTGTAGCATAACCCTTATGCCTTTTAAAACCGTAATCCGGATATTTCCCGTCTAAAGAAACCATTAGTTCGTCCCTGAAAACTTTAGCGATAACCGAAGCGCATGAGACAATCTTAACCCTGTCGTCTCCTTTAACGACCGGAATGACTTTTAATCCTTTAACGTTATTTAAGCCTTCCGGTATGAACGGCCCGTCTATAATTACAACGTCCGGCTTTACCGACAATCCTTCGAACGCCCTTTGCATAGAAAGCATAGCGGCTTTCAAAATATTAATTTCGTCAATTTCTACATTGGATGCCGTACCTATAGAATAAGAAACGGCATTCGAAATAACCGTTTTATAATATTCGTTTCTTTTCGCTTCCGATAACTGCTTGGAATCCTTAATGCCGTAAGGAATTTTGCGTTTATCTATGACTATAGCCGCCGATACCACCGGACCTGCAAGACTCCCTCTGCCCGCCTCGTCTATTCCGCATATTCTTAATAACATAAAATTATAAAGGTAAAAATCAAAAATATTGTGTTAAAATGGTTCTTAAAGTATTTCCTTAACTCATCTTTAAAAACTTATTTTATGGATGAGCATCTTTGCTTGCTAAAAAACAATGTTTTTTAAAGCATGTAAATAAAGATATAATGTACTTGGCGAATCAATCTTTAAACCTTATAGCGGTTAGTTAAAATATTTATACAATCGCTAAATTTTTCTATTCTTTGAATGCATCGTTCCTTGCCGAGAGCAAATATAATTTCGTATAAGGGGGGGGAAACTTTTTCGCCGGTAAAAGCCAGTCTTATTATCATAGCTTTTTCTTTCATCGTCCAACTATTTTTAGATAAAAAAAGATTAAATTCGTTTTTTATAGACTCTATAGAATTTTTTAAGGATTCAAGGGCATTTTTTTTGGACGCTTCGTCGGAAGCATTTACGCCCGCAAAATAAAAAATTTCATCGTTTAAACCCCCGATAAACTCACCGAACGATTTAAAAAACTTAAGTTCGTTCTCGTTAACATTAAACTCCTTTAAAATTTCTTCGTCATAATGTATATCTTCTTCGGTAAAAAACTTCAGTTTAAGACGGAGTTCTGCAAGAGTTTTAACCCGCGTTTTAAGTGATTCAACTAGAGCGGCGGTTTTTATATCAGCTTTAAGCGGGCCTTGTAAGTTGCCGTAATTATTGCTATTGCCTAAATTTTCGAATATGCCGTTCACAGCGTTTATCAAGATAAACGGGTCTTTCTGCTTAATATAATGCGAGTTTAACCATAACAGTTTTTCGATATTAAACACGGCGGCAGACTTGCCGATATTTATTAAATTAAAATATTTTATCATGTCGTCCATCGAAAGTATTTCGTCATTTCCGTGAGACCAGCCGAGCCTTATTAAATAATTAACTAAAGCCTCGGGTAAATAACCTTCGCACTTATATTGATTTACGGACGATGCGCCATGCCGTTTAGAAAGCCTTTTGCCGTCTGTGCCCAGAATCATCGAAACATGAGCAAACTCTGGCATATTAAAGCCGAGAGCCTTATAAAGCATTATCTGTTTAGGAGTATTGCTTAAATGGTCGTCACCCCTTAAAATATGCGTTATTCCCATTAGAGCGTCGTCTATGACTACCGCAAAATTATAAGTAGGCATTCCGTCTTCCCTGACTATCACAAAATCGTCTATCTCATCGTTATTTACGTTTATATACTGATTTCTTATTAAATCCTTAAAACCGGTGGCTACCCCTGAGTTTCTATCCACCCTGAATCTGATTACGTGGGGAGTTTTTAACAAGGCCTCGTCAGGTTTTAATTCGCGGCATCTTCCGGAATACATAGGCTTTTTATTTTCGGCAATCAGTTTATTCCTGTCTTCTTCCAGAAGCTCTTTAGAACAAAAACAGCGGTAAGCCTTTTCCTCGTTTAAAAGTTTATCCGCATAAAACTTATAAATACTTAAGCGTTTGGATTGAAATATGACCTCTTCGTCTGGAATAATAGAAAGCCACTTAAGGCTTTCTATTATATCTTCTTCAAATTTTTTTTCGGAGCGTTCGAAGTCTGTATCTTCTATTCTTAAGACAAATTTACCGCCGTAATGTTTAGCGAAAACATAGTTAAAAAGCGCGGTTCTTGCCCCTCCAATATGCAAATATCCAGTGGGGCTCGGAGCAAATCTCGTTTTTATATTTTCCATTGATATTAAATGCTTACAATATAAATTCTATAATTATATTATTTATTATTATATATTTTAATATATGACAATAGAAGAATATCCTACGACGCTGGAATAGTCGCCCGTAACGTCGCCGGAATTGGTATAGCCGATTAACTCAGATTTTGTGCGACCCGCCATTTTGGCAACGTTAAGCATTATGGATGCCGGAATAAAACCGCACATAGTAATATCGTGTTCAATAACTTTATCGTATAAACCGCGCGGATTTAAATCTAATATTTCCTTAATGGCAATATCGTCTTTAAATTTAGCGGATTCTGCAGGCTCGTAATGAGTCATATCCGAACTTGCAACTATCAAAACATCGCCAAGCAGGTTTAACTTTTTCAAGGCATTAAATATGGCTTTTGCGGCTTCCAACACGTCTTTGTAACTTATGAAAGAAACTACTATAGGAACAATCTTAAAATCTTGTTTTAAATTGAATATAAGAGGAATCTGAACTTCTACGGAATGCTCTTTTATATGCGCAAGTTCATCGGAAACAAACGGACTGCCGTTTTCTTTAATTATGGCGTTTGCCAATTCGGCATTAACTAAAACGGAAAAATCCATAAAGTCGTATTTTCCGTTGTCCATTACCGAATAACCTGCTCCCATACCTGTGTGATTAGGCCCTATAATAATTATATTATTTTTAATATTAACGCGGGCAAAGCCAGCATAAGCCGTTTTTCCGGAATAGACGTATCCGGCATGCGGAGATATAATTCCAAAAGCGTCGATTTTCTCTTTTGGCGCAGTTACATTAAACGAATGAATTAAATCTTGTATATTGTTAAATCCTTCTGGGTAAAAATAACCTATTGCGACAGGTTTTCTAATCAATTAGTTCACCTTCTTTGCCTCTTTGCGATATTATTAATTATATCACAAATCAAGCATTGCATACCTCTACGTAAATTAAAGTTTCATCGGGATTTACGTTGTCGCCTTCTTTTATATAGATATCTTTTACTATACCGTCTATAGGCGTATGTATTTCGTTTTCCATTTTCATGGCTTCGACTATTAAAATTGTATCGCCGGCTTTTACGGAATCGTCTATTTTGACCATAATTTTAGAAATTTTACCGGGCATAGGAGCATAAACGTCCCCGTCTCTTTTGGGAGACGGTCTTTTTGACCTCGCAATATTTTCTCCGACTATTTCGCCTCCAGCGCTTGGAACTATTTCAGTCAACGATTCTATTACTATTTCTTCCATAATTCCATCGACATTGATAAAAAACGGTCTTTTTTGATCAGATTTATGTCCAACGCCTGCAATTTTAATTTTATAGGTTTCTCCATGAACGGTAACGTTAAACTCGCTAGGAGCAAGACCGCCGTCTTTTCCGTCCGCCAATCCGCCTGTAATATTTTCCGATTGATTCTGCGATATAGATCTCAAAAAAGTATTTTCGCTTTCGGCGTTAGAATAGTCCGGAAGCTTGCCTTCCTTCCGGTCTTTAAAAAAATCTTCGGCAATTTTAGGAAATAAGACATATGTTATCAAGTCTTCATCCGATAAAATATTTTCCTTTATGGCGCCTAAATCCTTATTAAGCTCCGGCTCAAGCAAATCCGCTGGTCTTACCGTAATGACCTCTTCGTCGCCCAAAACTTTTTTCTGAACTTCTTTATTTACTTCGGCCGGCGGTTTTCCGTAATATCCTTTTAAATAGTTTTTAGTTTCGCTTGTAATAACTTTATATTTCTCTCCAGTTATCACGTTTAGCGCCGCCTGCGTCCCGACAATCTGGGAAGACGGCGTTACAAGCGGGGGGAAACCAAAGTCTTCCCTGACCTGCGGCACTTCGTAAAGCACCTCGTCCATTTTGTCTAATGCGTTTTGCTCTTTAAGCTGGCTTGCAAGGTTAGACATCATGCCGCCGGGTACTTGAGTAACAATCATATCGGTATTTATACTTGTATATTCGCTTTCGAAAGCGGCATATTTTTTCCGCACTTTCCTGAAATAATCGGCTGCTTCTTTTAATTTTTCGTGATCAAGGTCTAAATCGTAGCCCATTTCTTGAAGCGTAAAAACCATAGACTCTGTAGGCGGATGAGAGGTGCCGCCGGCTAAAGACGATATAGCGGTATCTATTATGTCGGCTCCGGCCTCAACTGCTTTAAGAAGCGACATAGAAGCAAAACCGCAAGTTGAATGAGAATGTATATGGATTGGAATACCGACCTTTTTCTTTATCATTGCAACAAGATCATAAGCATTGGATGGCGATAAAAGTCCTGCCATATCCTTTATGGCAATAGTATCCGAACCCATTTCTTCGAGCTCAACCGCCATATCCAAGAATAATTCGTTGGTATGCACAGGGCTTGTGGTGTAACATATGGTTCCTTCAACGGCCTTCTTCTTCTTTTTGGCAATTTCGACAGCCTTCCTAATATTCCTGAAATCGTTAAGGGAATCAAATATCCTAAAGACGTCTATACCGTTGTCGGCGCTTAAAGAAACGAATTTTTCTACTACGTCGTCAGCATAATGACGATAACCGACTAAGTTTTGGCCCCTAAGAAGCATCTGGAGTCTTGAATTCTTATAAGCTTTTCTTATTCTTCTAAGTCTTTCCCATGGATCCTCTTTTAGAAATCTTAAGCAGGAATCGAATGTCGCTCCGCCCCAGACCTCTAACGACCAAAACCCTATATTGTCCAATACATTAGAAATATCAAGTATGTCTGGAGTAGTCATTCTGGTAGCCAGTAGAGACTGATGTGCATCCCTCAATGCTGTTTCCATAACACCAACTTTTCTTATGTATATTTTTTCTTCCATATGCATTACCTCTTTTCGATTTATATATTTTTTGTTTATTTTATCCAATAATGATCCGGTAAGGCAATCCAATAAAACAATCTGAAGTAATCAATCCGACGATTTCGGACAATATCAAATTCCGTAATAAGCGGAAATAGCGGCAGAGATAGCCAGTATTCTGTCAAAAGGATCCCTTTGGGATTTATAGTCTTTTAAATCCGGCCTCTCCTCTATGAAATTAGTATCGAAATTGCCTTTAATAAAATCTTTGTCTTGCAGTATTTTAAGCTGAAACGGAATAGTAGTTCTCACGCCTTTTACGACAAATTCGTCCATTGCCCTCTGTGCCCTTCTCACCGTTTCTTCCCAAGTTCTTCCGCTAACGGTAAGCTTTGCAATCATAGAGTCGAAATACGGCTCTATCACATAATCTTTATAAACGGCGCCGTCTATCCTGACGCCTATCCCGCCCGGAGAATAATAAGCGGTAATTTTGCCAGTGCTAGGAATAAAATCTTTTCTTGGATTTTCGGCATTTATACGACATTCTATTGCAAATCCCCTCATTACAATATCTTCCTGCTTAATATCGAGCGATTTGCCCATAGCAATTTGAATCTGCTCTCCCACTATGTCTATGCCCGTTACTATTTCTGTAACCGGATGCTCGACCTGTATGCGGGTATTCATTTCCATAAAATAATAGTTCCCGTTTCTGTCCACTATATACTCTATTGTACCGGCGTTTCTATAATTACAGGCTTTGGCCGCTTTAATAGAGGATTCGCCCATCTTTTGCCTCATTTCTTCCGTAAGTATCAAAGACGGAGCAATTTCTATGAGTTTTTGATGCCTTCTTTGAATTGAGCAGTCCCTTTCGCCAAGATGTATAATATTTCCATAATTATCGGCAAGTATTTGAAATTCTATATGATGAGGTTTTTCTATATATTTTTCTATAAAAACTTCAGGGTTTCCAAATGCTTTCCCTGCTTCCACCTGCGATAGTGAAAAGTTTTTAATAAGTTCCGAATCGTTATGACAAATTCTGATTCCTTTCCCTCCTCCGCCTGCCGAAGCCTTTATCATAACCGGATAGTCGATTTTATTCGCAATTTCTTTTGCTTCTTCTTCCGTTTCTACTCCGCCTTCCGAACCCTCGACAACAGGAACGCCTACCGACCTCATAAGCCTTTTAGATTCTATTTTGTCCCCCATCATAGCGATAGACTTTGCCGACGGCCCTATAAACGTTACGCCTCTTTTTTCGCAAACTTCCGGAAATTTTGGATTTTCCGATAAAAAACCGTATCCCGGATGTATAGCATCTGCTCCAGTATTAACGGCAAGGTCAACTATCCTGTTGATATTAAGATAGCCGGAAATTTGACCCGGCCCAACTAGATATGCTTCATCGGCTTTTTTTACATATAACGCCTGAGCATCCGCCTCGGCGTAAATTGCGACGGTTTTAATACCCAGCTCTTTACACGCCCTTATAATTCTGGAAGCGATTTCTCCTCTATTGGCTATTAAAACTTTTTTGAATTGTTTCATAAAATTATCAGGACTTGCTTATAATATTTTTAAAAGGTTGTTGCAATACAGAATTTTCAATAAAAGCGGTCGATGATTAATTTTAAACCATTATTTTAAAAAAGTCAATCGGATAAAGCAGGCGTGATAAAGCAGGCATTTTGTCTTTATTGCTTTAAATACTTAATCGCTTCTTCGGCGGTAACCAACATTTCCATTCTCGTTTTGAGATTTTTCAAAGAAAGTTTGCGTTCGGAGAATTCTTTTTCGCCTATTACGGCAAAATATTCTATTCCTTTTTTGTCGGCATATTTAATTTCTTTGCCTATATTCGGTTCTTTAGAAACGGATAATTCCGTGTTTATCCCGTTTAAGCGCAAAAACTTTGCCGTTTGCAATGCAAACGTCCTTTCGTTTTCGCTTAAATAAGCCATATAAAGTCTTACCGGCAAAGCAATTGCTTTTAATATGTCTTTGTTCTTTTTTGCGATAATATCTATTATTCTTTCCACGCCGAAAGATATTCCGCAGGCTCCTTCTGGACGTGCGCCGTAAAGTTCAACTAAGTTGTCGTATCTGCCTCCTGCGGCAAAACTCCCGATAGCAACGTCTTTAGATTTTATCTCGAAAATAGGTCCGGTATAATAGCCTAGACCTCTGACTAAAAACGGGTCGAATTTTACAGTATCCCCGGCTTTCAAACAAGTGTCAACCACTTCCGTGTCAACTGCCTCGCCCCCTACGGTTTCGGCTATTTTAAAGTTTTTTATTATGGACAAAAGTTCTTCGATGCCTTCGTTTGTTTTATTTTTAACCGTTTCGTCTTTTACGGATTCGTTTATCCTCTCTTTTAATTTGCTCAATTTTTTTTCGTCGTCCAACGAAATATCGAAATCTATCAGCCTCATAAAAGAGCGGTAGTTTTCTTCGCCGATACAGTTTTCTTTAAATTCTTTAATTACCCCGCCTTCTCCAATTTTTGCCGCTTTATCTAATGCCCTTAATGCAGCGTCCTTTTTGCTTTCGTCTATTCCCGCGGCATTTATTATCCCGTCAAGTATTTTCCTGCTATTTAAAACGATTTCGTAATTTTCCATTCCTAATTTTTCAAGAGTAAAAAAAGCAAGGTCGAGCAGTTCGTTTTCCACGTTCATAGAATAAGAACCTATTATATCGGCATCGGCTTGATAAAATTCCCTGTATCTTCCCGCCTGTGTATTTTCGTATCTGTAAACCTTGCCTATTATGTATCTTTTAAAAGGCTTGGTAAGCTTTTCTGCATTGGTAGCGTAATAACGCCCGAGAGGCGAAGTGAATTCAAACCTTAAGCCTAATTTCCTTTTCGCCTTATCCTCGAAAATATATATTTCTTTTTCTATTTCGCTTCCGCATTTCCTCGAAAGCAGTTCAAAATATTCGAAAACCGGAGAATCTATTTCTACGAAACCATAAAGGGCAAAACATTCCCGTATTGTTTCCATAACCTTTCTTCTTAATATCATGTCTTCAGGAAGAAAATCCCTGGTTCCTTTAGGCGGCTGTATGAGTTTACTCATATTTTATCGAAGATTAAAGAGCGATATATGCGCATCCCTCTTTTGAAAGCTTTGCTATTTTTTCAACGCCGGCAGGCACTATTTTAGCATAATCGGGAATGTCGCCGTCTTTAAGCTCGAACATATTCATAGCGTTTCGGCATACGAAAATATTTACTTTATCGGTAATAACGCCCCTTAACTGTTCTTTAAGCTGCGAATGATGCAGCAAGGATACTACGGCAGGACCGAATAAAACTACGTTAATTTCTTCCGTCTCGCTTATAGCGCCGATATTTTTAATAACGTTCATTAAGAGCCCTGGATTAATAGTCCCGTTGGACATTTGAATAGCGTATTTCATAATGATACCTCCTTATTTCGCTTTATCTTAAATTTTATTATTTTACGTATCTGAATTAAATCTATAACACCTCTTTTTATTCTAAGGCAAGTTTAAATATATTGGAAAAAACCTGCGGGTCCAAACTTGCGCCACCTACTAAAACTCCGTCTATATGCGGCTTGGACATAAGCTCTTTAATATTTGCTTCCGTAACGCTTCCGCCATATATAACGCTTAACTCGCCGATAGAAAATTCCGATTTAAGATAATCGCGTATAAATTTATGCATCGCCTCACCGTCGTCCGCTTTTATAGGCATCCCTGTTCCAATAGCCCATACCGGTTCGTAAGCCGCTATTAAAGACGAAACGGTTTTTCCTTTAATAGATTTAAGTCCAATCGATAGTTGGTTTTCGACGAATTTTTCCTGAGAGTTTTGTGTTTTTATTTCCATATTTTCGCCCACGCATAATATCGGCGTTAACCCGCCGTCATTATAAACCGTTTCGATTTTTTTGCTTATCAGTTCGTCGCTTTCCTTAAATATATTCCTTCTTTCCGAATGTCCCAAAATAGCATATTTACAGCCGCAACATTTAACCATATCGATAGAAATTTCTCCGGTATAGGCTCCGCTTTCTTCAAAGTAAATATTTTGCGAAGATAATTTTATAAAATCGAAGTAGGGCTTTATAATTTCATTGGTTTCGCAAAGAGACGTAAAAGGAGGAGAAAATATAAGTTCTGCGTCTAAACCGTTAAAAGACCCTTTGTTTTTTAATCCGTTGATGTTGTCTAGGAAAATAGCGAAATATTTTTTAATATCGCTGCCGGTTTTATTCATTTTAAAATTTGCCGCTATTATTTTTTTTTTCATTTCGACAATATTTTGAATTAAATGAATTAATAAATTATCCGCATTTGAAATTTCTAGATTAAGTTCCCGAAATGACGTCGTAACACCTGTCGCAAATATCGGGATGGTCATCGTGCTTTCCGACGCTTGTATCGTATTTCCAGCATCTTAAGCATTTTTCTCCCGAAGCTCTTTGGACTTCGGCTTTAGTTATGTCGATCTCGGAGGGTTCCTTTTTTTCTAAGACTAATTCGGAGACTATAAAAAAATCTTTAAGCGAGTCTTCATTTATAGAATTTAAAAAGGCATAATCTTCATCGCTTGCCTTTAAAATTAATTTTGCCTCCAAAGAACTTCCGATAATTTTATCCTTAGTCCTTGCGTCTTCCAACGCCGACAGCGCAATAGTTCTAATCTCGATTAATTTATCTATTTTTTCTTCAACTTCGAAATTTTCAAATAACGGATTTGCTTCTTCGAAATTTTCTAAGAAAACGCTTTCCGGTTTTGCAAGTTTTTTAAAATATCCCCATGTTTCGGAAGCGCTAAAAGGTATAACCGGAACGAGAAATTTGATAAATATGTTCAAAGCATAATGAAAAACGGTTTGCACCGAACGCCTTTTTACCGAATTTTTCCCCCCTGCATAAAGCGCATCTTTAACTATATCTAAATAAAAAGAAGAAAATTCTATTAAAAATTTATAAATTCCCTGATAAACAAGATGAAAATCGAAATTTTCGTAATGCCTTAAAATATCCTGCGAAATAAGAGTTATTTCATGCAATGCGTATTTGTCTAATTCGGCAAGATTTTCATATTGGACGGAATCTTGTTTTTCGTCGAAATCATATAAATTTCCCAGCATAAACCGCAAAGTATTTCTTATTTTTCTATACCCTTCGGAAAGCCTGAGTATAATTTCCTGGGATATTCTCATATCGTTTTTGTAGTCTTCCGATGCCGCCCATAGCCTTAAGATATCCGCTCCGTATTTACTGATTATTTCGTCGGGGCTCATAACGTTGCCGAGTGATTTAGACATTTTTTTTCCGGAACTGTCAACCACAAATCCGTGTGTTAGAACGGTTTTATATGGCGTTCCGTCTTCCGTACCGACGCCTATAAGAAGGCTGGAATGAAACCAGCCTCTATGCTGGTCGGACCCCTCGAGGTACAAATCCGCAGGGAAGCCGACTGATTTAATCTCTTTGTCGCTTTTCAGGACACAGTAATAACTCACGCCGCTGTCAAACCAAACGTCTAATATATCTTCCTCTTTTTCGAAATCTTTGGAAGCACATTTTCCGCATTTTACCTCTTTTTCTCCTAAATTCATAAAATATTCCGCCGGCTTGTCGAACCACACGTCGGCTCCATATTTTTCGAACTCATCGGCAATTTTAAGGGTAAGCCTGTAATCTATATAAGCCTCTCCGCAGTTTTTACAATAAAATGCCGTTATTGGAACCCCCCACGACCTCTGCCTCGATACGCACCAGTCCGGTCTCGTCTCGAGCATCCCGGATATTCTGTCTCTACCCCATTTTGGAATCCACTTAACTTTTTCGAGAGCATCCAAAGATTTTTCCCTCAAATTATTTATTCCCATAGAAATAAACCACTGTTTAGTCGATCTTAAAATTACCGGATTTTTACATCTCCAGCAATGAGGATAAGAATGCTCTATTTTTTCTTCGAGAACTAATGCCCCTGCTTCTTTGAGTTTTTTTATTACGTAAGGATTCGATTCGAAGACGTGCATGCCCGCAAACGTATCGATATCCTTCAAAAACTTTCCTTCGTTATTTATAGGAGCATAAGCGGGGAGATTATATTTCAACCCTACGGCATAATCGTCGTCTCCGTGTCCGGGCGCAGTATGGACGAGTCCGGTTCCGGCATCTTTTTTAACGTGAGAACCTAGCACTAACAAGGAATCTCTATCAATAAAAGGATGATGCGCAAGTTTGTTTTCCAGATTTTTTCCGTTTGTTTTTCCTAAAACTTTATATTCTCCGTAGCCGAATTTTTTCATAAGCTCTTCGGCAAGGCTTTCTTCCAATATAAAAATTTCTTTTCCATTATCTACAAAAGCATACTCGAAATCGGGATTTAAAGAAATAGCAAGATTCGAGGGAATAGTCCATGGCGTAGTCGTCCAAATTACGGCAAAAATATCCTTATCTCCCATCTTAGAATAATCTATAATATCCGAAATATCCGACTTTATTCCAAATTTTACAAAAATAGACTGGGACGACTTTTCGGCATATTCTACTTCCGCTTCCGCGAGGGCAGTTTTACACGACGAACACCAGTATATAGGCTTGTTTGCCCTGTAAAGACCTCCGTTTTTTATAAAATCCGCCAATTTTCTTACAGTATTGGCTTCATAAGTATAATTCATAGTAAGATAAGGTTCTTCATATCTTCCTATGCTTCCGAGTCTTTTAAACTCCTGCCTCTGAATATCGACAAATTTGTGCGCATATTCGCGGCAAAGTTTTCTTTTTTCGCTTTTTGAAATCGAGTCCTTGGATTTTAATGTTTTATCAACGTTGTGTTCTATAGGAAGTCCGTGGCAATCCCAACCTGGAATGAAAGGGGTATAATATCCCGACATAAGTTTAAAGCGGATAATTATATCCTTTAGTATTTTATTTAAAGCGGTACCAAGATGGATGTGTCCATTGGCATAAGGAGGCCCGTCGTGAAGTATAAAAGTTTTAGAACTGCTTTTTGCCTTTTCTATTATATTTCTATAAAGCCCCGTCTCTTCCCATTCCTTTAGAAATTTTTCCTCCGTGTTTTTTAAATTTGCTTTCATCGGAAAGTCGGTTTTCGGAAGATTCAAAGTATCCTTATAGTCCATATCGGTTTGGTTTTTCCTTTATTTGATTTTTGTTTATTTAATTAATTTGATTTGTCTTGATTTGAATATAATTCATTTTTGTTGACGCAATTATTTAAACTTACGTTATTAATCCATTCGTTTATATTTTGGGCGCATATGCGTGAAATATCGGCAATAGATTCGTATGTAGCGCCGCCTATATGCGGCGTCGCTATTACGTTGAAATGAAATATTTCGTCGCTTATATGAATAGGCTCTTCCCAGAATACGTCAAGCCCGGCGCCTTTTATTTTACCGCTTTTTAATCCCTTTATAAGCGAATCTTTATTAATTAAGCCGGCTCTTCCGACGTTTATTACGCATGCGCCGCCTTTCATCAAGGCAACGGCTTCGTCCCCGATTAAGCCCTCGGTATTTTTAGCCAAAGGAACGGCAAGTATAACGTAGTCGGCTACAGGTAAAACTTTTTTAAAATCTTCGTCCACCGTTCCCGCAAATTTAATTCCGAGTTTTTCCGCATATCCGTTCTCAGGCTTGCTATGTTTTAAACCGTATATTTCAAGCATAAACGGCTTAAGTAATTTAATTAATTCCAATCCAATTCCGCCAAGCCCGGCGATAAGGATTTTTTTTCCCGAAACGCTATACCCGACAGGTTGATTTGCGATACCGTGATTTATGGAATTTACGCATCCGTTATAATCCCTTGCAAGGGCAAGCATAAAAAATAAAGACAGTTCGGCAACCGAAACAGCATTGAAAGTTCCGGCCGTGGGCGCGTTAAATACCGGAATGCCCCTTTTAGAAGCATAATCCAAATCAACGTTTTCATAACCTATGCCGAATTGCTGGACCAATTTAATATTCGCAAAGGATAAAATATCTTCGCCTATAAGAATTCCCGCATTAACTATTAAGGCTAAATCTTCATTTGTTTCTTTTTTAATTTCTATTAAAAAATCTTCCTTGCTCGTAAAATGCATAACGCTATGGCCTTCGAGAAAAGGCTTTAAAACGGCAAACATCTCTCTTGACCTTAATATTACGGCTATATTCATTTTAGCAATTTATTTTTTGTTTTTAACTTTTCTTTATTATTTTTAAATTAGTTTTAGATTTTTCGATAGTCTTTTTTAGGGCTTTAAGAGGAATTATTGCCTTGACGGCTTTGACGGCAGGTTGGGCCGTACTGCCTTTTAAAGAGCCTTCTCCCGTGCATAACTGAATTTTTTTAGAGTATGCATATTTACTCGGACATATATATACGTGATTTTTCCCTTCAAATACATTTATTTTGGTAGCAGGTATTGCATTATATCCTTTTAAACCGCCATTGCCGACGCAAAGCTGTACTTTCTGACTGTAGGAATAACCCAGCGGGCAATAGAATGCGGCAAAAGATGCCTTGGAAAAAAAAGATACTATGAGAGCGGCGGCAAAGACGAACAGCAATGCCTTAAACGCTGAATATTTAAAGCTCTTCATAAATTAAAACCCCCCTAATTTTAAAATTAATTTTAATTATTATAACATCAAAGGTATGATTTGTGAATATTTTAAAAAACATATTTTAGAATATTTTTTTAAAAATACCTATAAAGAACTGTTATAGCTTACAAGCCCGGTTACCGGATATAAATAAAAAGTCAGTTGGGATGGGAAAGTTCCGAAAGATAAAGATATAGGGGCATTACCGGTATTAAGCTGAGATGTACAAGGATTCGCGTTATTGCTGAACGTTCCCGGTTCGCCCTGCGAATTAAAGATAATATAGTTTGTCGCTAATCCCTGCACGCCGTAACTGATGCCATAGTTCATAGAAACATAAAAATTATCGGCGGTTTGGGCCAACGGATTGACGAGGGGTTGAAGCGAAGTGCCGTTACAGGCGCATACGGCATAGCCGGAATAAGGCGGACTATCTTTACCCAAGATACATGAAGGACTTGAACCTGTCTGCGAAAATACGACTGAGGTATAAGTAAAATGGCTCATGGCATAATTTTGCGCATATCTTATTGCAGACTGGAGTTGTCTTTCGTACATTCCCCTGTCGCTCGAAACTGCCGAATTTAGCCCTATAGTCCCTATAATACCCAGAACGCCCATAAGTATTATGACCATTATTATTTCGACTAAAGTAAAACCGCTTATGCCTGTCCGATTCATCTATTTTCGGTCGCGATACTTTTATTTTTATATCGATTAATTTTTATTACTTATTGCTGTTTTATTTGCATTTTAAATTATATCATTATTCTTTAAATTTTACCCTCATTGAAATTATTTAGTTAATGGAATATAATTTAATTAATTAAATTATAAATTTATCTTTAACGTCAAATCGAATTAAATAGGATTTTTTTAAATGAAATTTATACATTGCGCCGTAAAAACCGCCGATTTAAACAAATCGATAAATTTTTACTCGGATATTTTCGGATTTGAAATAAGAGAAAAACGTTATATAGATGCCCATAAAACTACGCTGGTTTTTTTAAAAAAACCGGATGGCGGTTTCGAAATAGAGCTTATAGCCCCGGATGACGCCAAAACTTTAGGCCGCTGCGAAAATTCATTTGCCCATCTGGCATTTCAAACGGATAATATAGACATGGACGCTAAAAGAATAAAAGAAAGCGGCATAAATTTTTTAAGGGAGCCTTTTTATTCTATCGATAAAAGCATGAAAATAGCCTTTCTCGACGACCCTAACGGCATCATGATAGAAATTATAGAATATCTAAGATAACTTTGATGCTATCTGTCGCCGCTTGGAATTGAACAGGAATTTTCAGACATAAGCCCCATAAATATCTTATCGCAATAAATTGCAAGCTCATCCAACCTGTCAGTCGTGTTTTTTTCGGTTAGATAAGGTTCTAATTCATCAAGTAATGTTTTTAAGCCGTATTCGTCGTTTAAATTTTCCGTCAAGCCTTTTGCGCCGTCGAAATTACCTTTTTTTATCGAATTGGATAATTCGTCTAATATCATGCCGATAAAGGAAATTGTGCCGGAAGCTTCGTCTTTTTTATCCAAAATTACGGCATCGTCTTTTATTTTATCTAAACGAACCTTTAAATTTCCAAAAATCTCTTCGGATTTCAATTGTTTAATCTCCAAATATTATTGGCATAATATTATTTTAATGTCATTTTTTTGGAAAGTCAAAATTTAAAAGTTGAAATAAAATTAAAATGGCTGATTCAAGCCGAAATAATATCTTACGCCGTATTCCGAACTAACGCCGTTCCCGAAAGCTTTTGCCGCATAAATGCTTATCATTTCTGGATATATCCCTAAAAAATATGTTTTGAAATGAACGCCTAATCCGGTAAAACTATATATATTTCCCCTGCCTATAACGCCGGACACGGTGCCTCCAAGCTTGCCGGCTCCACCTATTATATCGCCGGTAACGGCTTTTATATCGATAAGGTTATTGAGTAAATTTAAGTTTAAGCCCCTATAGATATTTCTTTCATAATCGGCCGAGACGATAATAGTATCGCTGTTAATAAAAGGAAGGCTTGCCGGTACTCCCATTATGCCGTTAATTCCACCAAAATAATAATCCATAGAGGTGGGGACTTTTCCATCCGCCAAAACGCCTGTGCCTCTTACAGCTATTATATCGCCGGAATTAACCTCAAAATTCTTGACGTATTTTATAATGAACTGGCTGAATGAAAAAGGAGATAAAATATTAGAATTAGCAATATTATAAGAAAAATTAAACGAAGACCCGTACTCTGGATTAATATTATAATCCATGCTATTAAAACTATAGCCCATGCCGAATTCGACCAATCTTTCCGTATTTTGATAAATAATGGAATCTCCCGATGCTTCGGGATTTATTTCCATTAAATTCGCCGTCCCAAAAACCGACTGCTTGTATGTCTGCGAAATAGGGAAAAATCTTCCTATCTGCTTAGAAAATCCTATACCTATGCCCTTATAGTAATAATTTTTAAATATATTAAATAAAATGCCGTTTCTATAACTGTGTTTTTTCGTCAGGGTAAAATTCAGAAAACCCTCTGTTCTTCCGCTGTTAGGACTTATATTGCCGCCTGCACCGCTTAAAAAAAGGGTATAATAATCGTTCTTCTTTCGATTTAAAATCTCCTCTTTTATTTTTTTATAACCGATAAGGTTCAAATCGTTATCGTAATAGTAAACGCCGTTTTTCAGCCTGTGGGTATGCGGAAAACCGGTAAAATAAATATATGATAACGGAAATACGGGATAATTTATAACCGTATTTACGCCTTGTATAAAATTAATTTTTTTAATAAGATTTTTTATATCGGGATTCTTTTTTATATATAATTTTAGAAATTTTTTAAATGCCGCAATAGAAATTTTCCTTAATTCTTCTGAATAAAAAAACCTGTTGCCCCTTATCGATTCCAGAATTATTTTTTTAGAGTTGATCGTATTCAAATAAATTAATCCTTTAATAACGTTTAATTTTTGGTAAATATAAAAATTAGGAAAAACGCCGCCGAAACGCGTGTTAACCGGCAAACCGACCGAATATAAAGGGGGCTTCAACCACAGGCTTCTTCTTATGTGGACATAAACTATGTTTAAACGTTTGGCTTTTACCATATGAAATTTATTCAATAAAACAAACGCCTTATAGATTTTTTCATTTTTAGCACTAGTTTGCCGGCCTGGTTGAAAAAATTTTAACGACAAACTTTTATTTCCATATTTATTTATTTTAAACCTTTTAGTAAGAATCAAAGATATAAAATTCGTTTTTTTTGAAACCGCCAACGAGCGTTTATAAATCTTTCCGTCAAAAAAAGCCTCGTACCCTTTTTTAATTTTCAGCTTTAACTTGAAACCGATACTTGCTTCGGGATTGAAATCTTTTCCGGCGGAAATATAAGGATAAAAGGGGGCGTTCAACGTTATTTCCTTCTTAAAATGCCCGAAATTACCGAATGCTTGGGGAATTTTAGTTTTAAAGCTGTTTGTAACGATATATAATTTGTAAAAATCGCGGGTAACGGTTTCTTCCGATAAATTTTTTACCGATATAAAACCTTTATCGAATCCGTAAGGATACAACTGATGAAAATCGAAATCTTTTATGTTTTTAGGTTTGACGGACAGGCTGTTTGGATAAAGCATTAAATATAAGCCGGCTCCGATATTTATATTCAATCCGTTGAAATTTTGAAATTTATCGCCTATATATTTAATTTTATATCTTATGCCTTTTTCTTTCTTTTGCTTTTCTTTATAACCTTTATAGTATTTTATATAGCGAATCGTTTCCGAACCGGTTATCGTCCAATTTGCAGGATTGATAAGAGCATTTATTGTAATAGTTTGAACCGGGTGGGGCGTATGTAGGGGATTCAATTTTGCATCTGCCATAACGGTAAAAATAATTATGTAAAAAGCCGACCAAATAATACATAACGATATTATTTGCAAAAACCGTTTCATATAAATTTATATAAATTTTATTGATTCTAAACTAAAACTTAAATATAATAAGCATCAATATATTATAATTTTATCCTAAAAACTTAAAAAATAAAGATTAAATATTATGGACATTTCTTTTAAGCTAACCGATAGCATTAAAGGCGTATCGGTCAAAGACATCAAGAAATACGTCGATGAAAGAGGCTGGTTGGCAGAACTCTATAGGAGCGATGAAATAGAAGAATCGATATTCCCTCAAATGTCTTACGTTTCTTTAACTATGCCCGGAATTATAAGGGGTCCGCACGAACATAAATATCAAACCGACTATTTCTGTTTTTTAGGTCCTTCGGATTTTAAAATTATTTTATGGGACAATCGAAAGGATTCGCCGACTTATCTCTATAAAACGATACTTTTTCTCGGAGAAAACAACCCCGCCTCGCTTATAGTACCGCCGGGAGTAGTTCACGCATATAAAAACGCCGGCTGTAAAAAGGGTTTGGTTATAAATGCCGCAAATAAATTATTCGCCGGAAAAATGAAAAAAGAACAAATCGACGAGGTCCGTTATGAAAACGACCCTGGAACTATTTTCGTTTTTGCCTGATTAGTTATAAATTAGATATAATTCATACCCTGAGTGATTTCGTATTTTTGTAATTTAAAGCCTCGAGAACCGAGTCCTCGTCTATACCGTCTTTTTGATCTAAATCGGCTATGGTTCTGGAAACTTTCAGGATTCTATAGTATCCCCTTGATGAAATATTTAATTTTTTAACTGCGCTTTTAACCAACTCTAATGCCGATTTAGAAATATTAAAATATTTTTCTATATCTGAGCTCTTTATCCTTGCATTAAATCTTATTCCGGCATTTTGAAACCTTTTTAGTTGAACCCGCCTCGTTCTTTCGATTAATTCCTTAATTTCCGCCGAGTTTGCCGTTTTTCCGCCTGCGGTAAGTTCGTCCAAATAC
Source organism: bacterium (assembly GCA_027319095.1). Lineage (GTDB taxonomy): Bacteria > SZUA-79 > SZUA-79 > Acidulodesulfobacterales > Acidulodesulfobacteraceae > Acidulodesulfobacterium_A. Next base: position 48,452 of record DAHVNW010000002.1, read on the forward strand.
GGCGGATAAACTTCGATAAATATGTCGAATCTGTCGAGAATAGGACCTGACAATTTTGTATAAAACCTGTATATTTCCGAACTGGAACATTTACATTCATGATTAGCATCTCCGTAATAACCGCAAGGACATGGATTCATTGCCGCTACAAGCATAAAATCGCACGGGAGAACTATCGAAAATCGGCTTCTCGAAAGGTTTATCGATTTGTCTTCCATAGGCTGTCTTAAACTGTCTAAAGTTTTTTTGCTCAATTCGGAAAATTCGTCGATGAACAAAACCCCGTTATGCGCAAGGCTGATGTCTCCCGGAAGAGGATTCGAGGCACCTCCTCCTATTAGACCAGCAACCGAAACGGTATGATGCACCAGAATAAAAGGCCGCCTCAAAATAAGTCCCGCCATGCGGGCCTTTTTGTTTGAAAAACTGTAAATATTTGAAGTTTCGATTGATTCTTCAAGCGATAAATTTGGTTGAATACCCGCTATGCTTTGGGCAAGCATAGTCTTGCCGCTTCCCGGAGGACCAATCATTAAAATATTATGATGCCCCGAAACGGCAGTCAAAATTGCTCTTTTTGCTAAAACCTGCCCCTTGATATCCGAAAAATCTGGGTATTTTTCTTCGTCTGCGCTTCTATTATTATTGTTATTTTCGGCTATCAAGATTTCGCTGAAAAATAATTTTTTATTATCCGTATTTTCAGCAGGATGTTTTATTTTAGCCATTCCTGAAATAAATGCACATACGTCTTTTAGCCTGGCGAAACCAAAAAATTCTACTTCCAAAAACTTTACTGAACTAATATCTTCGTATGAAATTATAAGTTTTTTTCCAAGTTTTTTAGCAAGTATGCCCAGAGCTATTATACCGTTTACCTTTTTTATCTTGCCGTCTAAGGAAAGTTCTCCGGCAATTATATAATCATCAAGATTTAAAAGGCATTTAAGTAAGCCTGCGGCAATTAAAATACCTAAAGCAAGAGGGAGGTCAAACAGCGGGCCTTCTTTTTTTAAATCCGCAGGGGCTAAATTTATTGTAATTTTTTTAACCGGATATTCGAAACCTGAATTTTTTATGGCGGCTTTAACCCTGTCTTTAGCCTCTTTGGTGGAAATATCCGGCAGCCCTACAATCATGACGCCGGGTATTCCGTTGGTTATAAACACTTCGACGTTCACCAAAACGGCTTCGATGCCTATAAATGTAGCGCTATTAAGCGCGGTAATCATAAAATAATCTCCTTTATAATAGGTACCAGAATTTAATCCGGGTACCTCACAACTTTATATAAAAAATTATCTTATTTATATTATAAAAAGAAATTATTTCAGGATTATGAAGTAAATATTACAATTCGGTTAATTTTTTGTTACATTTAAGTGACTTTATACCCTCCAGCCTTTATTCGGCACAAGTTTGCTTAGCTCCAAAAAACGTCTTCAGAAAAAATATGCAAAGATAGTTTTTTCTGCCACCCCGCCTCCTTCTATGCTCCATAATGGCTTTTCTACGACGAGAGAAGATAATGCAATTTCCTTTCCTTTGCTTTCTCCGAACCCTGCAAACCATTGATATAATCCTGCAGGATCGTTTCCGGAAATAGTTCCCGTTTTGCCGCCGGTAGCGACTCCTGGCAGCATATACCTGTTCGACCTGCTGTAAAAATCGGAATGCGCTACGCCATTAACAATAGTAGCTATCATCATACGTTTTAAGATAAACGCGGTTTTTTTAGTTATGGGAGATGTTAAAATTTTGGTATTTTTATGTATATAGACGACTTTGCCGTAAGAATTTATAATTTCTTTTATTATGTACGGTTTAACTAACTTTCCGCCGTTTATCGCCGCGGCGGCAATCAATGCGGCTTGAACAGGCGTAATTTCGACATTTTCGAACCCGGCGCCGGTAAGTTCCAATTGATAAAACCTTTTTGGAATATATGCCTTGCTTTCCCTTAGGTTTAACGCAAAAGGTATCTTTTTATTGAAATAAAATTTATTAAAATAACGGATCAGTAGATTTCTTCCAACGTAATATCCGGCGACCTTGCCGAAAGCAACGTCACATGATTTCGCAAAAGCTTCCTTGAAAGATATGTCGTTGGAACCGGTGCCTATATTTTCTTCCCAATTCGTTTTATTCGTACCGTAAAGAGTTCCGTTAAAACATATATTTAATTGCGGATAGAAGCCTTTCGACTCTATTGCGGCCGAAGCCGTTATTATTTTGGCTAACGAACCTGGCGGGTATGCGATTAAGGGGGATATTTCGCTTGCTTTGTTTTTATTTTGCGCGTATGACTCAAAACCCAACACCGCTCCGGTTTCCGGATTAACCGCAGCAAGAACTCCGAAAGGCACCGAATATTTCTTAAAAATTTTTTCAGCTTCCTCCTGAACTACAGGATCGACGGTATAAACAACTATATAATTTCCTATTTTTTGTATGTACCTGCCGTCCTTAATTACTTTGAAAAGCGGGGGATTGCGTTTGAAATATTTTTTTAAAGAATTAAGGGATTTTATATTTTCCGGAACAAAATTAGAAATTTTTTCGATACGTTTTTTTTTAACAAAAGATATGGGTCGAATCCCTGTTCCATAGACTTTCTTGTTTGCCGAAACAAAAATAGATTTGCCGTAAAAATAAATCTTAAAAGAACCGTAAAAAAATAAAACTATAAAAACAAACAATACGAAATATTTTATAACTTCTATAAATCTATTTTTTTTATATTTTCTTCTGTTTAATATTTTTTGATACGATTTCCAGTCTTTTATTCTTTCCATCCTTTTTTTTCTTCATTTCAAATTTTTACCGCCTACTATTATAGACGGGATTCTTAAAGTAGGCTGAGCATCGGCAACAGGAACTCCTTGTCCGTCTTTTCCGCAAGTGCCGATTCCGAATCCTAAATCGTTTCCCACCATGTCGATGTTTTTTAGTATTTCTGGACCGTTTCCCATAAGAGTCGCTCCGCTGACAGCCTCCCCGGCAATGCCTCCTTTTATAACATAGCCTTCCATAACATCGAATACGAAATCTCCGGTAACCGTATTCACCTGGCCGCCGCCCATTTTCTTAACAAGTATGCCGTCGTTTACGCTTTTAATAATATCTTCGGGATTTGATTTTCCCGGCGCTATCATCGTATTGGACATTCTGACTATAGGAACATGCTCGTAAGACTGCCTCCTGCCATTTCCAGTAAGCCCGTAACCGTATTTTATATGCGAAAGCCTGTCTGACATATATTTTTTTAGAATGCCGCCTTCGACTAAAACGTTTCTGCCCGAATACGTTCCCTCGTCGTCAAACCTGTAAAAACCGCGTTTGCCAGGTAGCGAAGAATCGTCGATAACAGTTATTAAATTAGAGGCGACCTGCTCGCCTATTTTATCGGAATATACGCTTAAACCGTTTCCGGCAATATCGGCTTCAAGTCCATGTCCTATTGCCTCGTGTATCATAGTGCCGCCTGCTTCGCTCGACAATACGACGGCCATAGTCCCGGAAGGAGCGTCCGGGGCATCAAGCTGGGTCAATGCTCTTTTTAAGGCTTTTTCGGCAATATCCTGCGGAATATTTTTATCGAAAAACTCAAAACCTGCAAATTCACCAGCCGAATCATAGCCGACTTCCAGCCTCTTGCCGTTTGAAACTACCACATGAGCGAGAAATGCAAGGTTCTCCCTGCAGTCTTTTATAAATTCGCCAAGAGAATTTACTATAAGAACATTTTGCCTGTAGTCCGAATAAGTTATATTTACCTGAACGACCTTCTTATCGTAACCCCATGAATAATCCACGACTGGAGCGACTATTTTTAACTTTTCGTCTATCGAAATGCCGGTAACATCTTTAATAATACTGAAATTTATTTTTGGCTTTTTTTCGTTAAAATTTAATGGATTAAAAATACCGTTTTCCCCGCAGTTATTAACGGCGCAGGAAGAGTATGCGGCTTGCCTTAATTCAGCAGCAATTTTTTTCAAATTATTTTCTTCGAGATTATTGGTATAGGCATAATATGTTTTTTTATTTGAAATAAGCCTGAGTCCAGCTCCCTGAATCACGCCGTTGACAGCTTTTTCAAGCCTTTTGCCTTCGTTCGACAACAAAGTCGAAATTTTAGTTTCGACAAAAATATCCACGAAATCTTCCTCGCTGATTTTTGCATTATCTATAACGGCGTTAAAATTTATATTTTCTAAATTCATTTTTTCTCCATGTTAATATATTTATATCACATTCAACCTTAAATATGATATCAAAAACTATGCTTTCAAACAAGCAAAGAATATGCAGGGCATTCTAAAATTGACTTTCTGCCTAATTTTACATAAAATAAATTTATGAACGATACATCTGCCGTTTTATACGTAAATCTCCAGAATCTTAAAAACAATCTATATTTTCTTAAATCGCTAAAATCTACGCAAAATAAAACGATTATAGCGATTATAAAATCCGATGCTTACGGCCATGGACTTATTCCGGTCGCCGAAATGCTTTTTAAAAACGGAATAGATTTTTTCGGAATAATAAATATAAATGAAGCGGAATCTATTTTGGAAAAAATTCCAAAAGCTAAACTTCTTATGCTTAAAGGAGTAAATATAGACGATATAAAAGAAGCAGCCCGTCTTAATTTAAAAATAGGAATATTCAGTTTAGATTATCTGCAAATGCTTCTGTATAAAGCAAAATCAGCTGGCTTGAATAAGCCGATAGACATTCATTTAAAATTAGATTCCGGTATGAACCGGCTAGGCTTAAACGAAAAAGAGATAAAAACTGCAGCTGAAATTATTAACGCAAACAAAAGATATTTCAACGCCGAAGGGTTGTTCAGCCATCTATCATCGGCAGGAAGCGATTTAACTTACGCAAACTTTCAGATGGATAACTTTAAAAATATAATATCGCTGCTGGCTAAAAGCGGCATAAAACCCTCATATATACACATAAGCGCCAGTTCATCGCTTTTAAACGAACAAATTTCCGAAGATTATTCGAATGCCGTCCGGCCGGGGATATCCCTTTACGGATTCAATCCGAATTTAAACATAAACGAATTAAAAAGCGATATTAAAAATAATAACGCAGGGCTTAAACCGCTTATGACCTTAAAATCAAGGATTTTACAGATTAAAAAAGTTAAAAAAGATGCCTTTGTTTCTTACGACAACACATTTAGAGCGCCGCGCGACATTATTGCCGCAATTGTTTCTGCAGGTTATGATAACGGAATCCCGAGACTTTTATCCAACAAAGGAAAATTTTTAATTAACGGAAGATTTGCTCCTATAATAGGTATAGTATCAATGAATCTGACGGTGGTAGATATTACGGAAATAGAAGAAGCGTTGCCGGGAGATGAAGTAATAATCGCCGGAAAAAGCGGCTCGAACGAAATTACTATAAATGAAATAGCCTCTATAGCTCAAACAATTCCCTACGAAATATGCCTAAATTTCGGAAAATCCAATAAAAGATTATATTTATAATTTGCGGCGCATCGTATCGGAAAGCCTTAGGCTTTTATATTATATCTGCCTCCGCCCGGAAAGCGGAGGCATAAAGGCGTAGTTAACCGGCTTAAATTTAAACTGCGTTTACTTCTTTGACCCCGGGAATGCGTTCCTTCAGAAGACGCTCTATTCCACCCTTAAGAGTCATTATAGACCCCATGCAATGCGCACAGGCTCCTTTAAGCCTGACATCGACAGTACCGTCGTCGTGTATATTTACCAATTCGACATCCCCTCCGTCATATTGCAGTGAAGGCCTGATTTCATCTATAACTTTTGATACCTGAGCTTTATCTAACGCCATAAAACCTCCTCTATATTTTTATATATTAAAATTAAATTGTTATATTTTTATTATACCTTTTATATGTATTTAATGTCAATGATTTCAAATTCCTTTACTCCGTTTGGAACGTTTATCCTTGCTTCATCACCAATGCATTTTCCGATTAAAGCCTTTGCAATAGGTGAATTTATTGAAATTTTTCCCTGTTTTATATCCGATTCCGTATCGCCTACTATTTTATATGCAACCTCTTTGTCCGCATTTAAATCCAATAACGTTACGGTTGCGCCAAATACTATTTTTTCTTCGCAGATTTTAGACACGTCGATAACCTGCGCCCTCGCTATTTTATCTTCGAGTTCCATAATTTTACCGTTAATAAACCCCTGTTTATCCTTCGCATACTGATATTCCGCATTTTCCGACAGGTCTCCGTGCGCCCTGGCTTCTTCTATAGCTTTAATATTTGCCGGTCTTTCAACCGATTTTAAACGTTTTAATTCTTTAACTAAATTTTCATGCCCCTCTTTTGTAATATAAAAAGCTTTTTCGTTTACCGCCAAAATAATCACCTCCGTGCGTAAAAATTATATATAAAACCAAAATACCGATAGAAAACTATTTTTTACGCATAAACGGCACTTCGGCTGACATAACGCTTCGGCTGACATAAAAGCCTTTGGCTTTTATAAACCGTCAGCCTCCGCAATTTGGCTTTATGTCTGCCTAAAATAGTTTGCCTTTATAAACGCCTGCCTGCGTATGTTTATAATTTCTGAAGCTATTTTAAACGTTTCTACCGTAATTTTGGGTATTAATATTAATCAAATATCTGACAAATAAATAAAGCATTAATTATAAACATTTGTAATAATCCTGCAATGCTTTTACCGATATATTATTTTCTTTAAGCGCTTTAATCGCCATACAGGCAGCTTTTGCACCCCTTATAGTCGTATAATAAGGAAGAGAAAACTCTATGGCGCTTCTTCTTATAACATATGAATCTTCAAGCGATTTTTGTCCGCGAGGGGTATTAAACATCATCGAAATTTCCTTATTTTTAAGGGCGTCTATTATATGCGGCCTGCCTTCTTTTACTTTATTTATTCTTTGATTTTTAATGCCTATCCCTGTTAAATATTCGGACGTGCCTTTAGTTGCAAGTATATTCAATCCGGAGCTTTCGAGCGATTCGCCAAGTTCCTTAAGATATTTTTTATCTTCGTCCTTTACGCTTATAAGCACGTTGCCCGATAGCGGCAAATTCTGCCCCGCGGCAATCTGCGATTTTGCGTAAGCCATTCCGAAATTAACGTCTATTCCCATAACTTCGCCCGTGGAACGCATTTCCGGACCCAGCATGGGATCGACGTTTGAAAATTTAGAGAATGGAAATACCGCTTCTTTTACGCAGTAATAATTGATATCGAAAGATCTGCGCAGACCGAAATCTTTAAGTTTTTTCCCCAGGATAATATTCGTCGCGAGCTTGGCAATCTGGACTCCGGTAGCTTTGCCTATAAACGGAACCGTACGGGATGCTCTCGGGTTGACTTCTATTATGAATATTTCGTTATTTTTTACCGCATACTGGATATTTACTAATCCTTTAACGCGAAATTCACTGCATATAAGTTCGGTAATATCTTTTATTTTTTCGACTGTGTCTCCGTTTAAAGAAAATGCAGGCAAAGAACATGCGCTGTCGCCGGAATGGACGCCCGCTTCTTCTATATGTTCCATTATCCCGGCTACATAAACCGATTCGGAATCGCTTAAGGCATCTACGTCCACCTCTATGGCGTCTTCCAAAAATTTGTCTATCAAGATCGGAAAGGAAATATCCTGTTGAAATATTTTTTTAATATACGCCGCCAAACCGCTCTCATTGTAAATAATCTCCATCGCCCTGCCGCCGAGAACATAAGACGGCCTCAATAAAACCGGAAAACCGATAGCTTTAGCCCTTTCGTATATCTCCTCCCCGTTAAACGCCATTGCGCTTTCCGGTTGAATTAGATTAAGCCTGCCGATAATATTTTTAAACTTTTCCCTGTCCTCCGCAATATCTATATATTTAAATGGCGTGCCAAGAATCTCGATTCCTTTAGAATCGAATTTTTTAGCAAGCTTTAACGGCGTCTGACCGCCGAATTGGAGTATAACGGGCGGATTATTTTCGGCTTCGCAAATTGCAGCGGCATCTTCGAACGTCAAAGGTTCGAAATAAAGCCTCGAAGACGTGTCGTAATCGGTAGATACCGTTTCCGGATTGCAATTCAACATTATGGACGAATAATTATTTTCTTTCAAAGCTAACGAACAATGAACGCAGCAATAGTCAAATTCTATGCCCTGTCCTATCCTGTTGGGTCCGCTTCCCAATATTATAACCTTTTTGTCTTCGATAGGCTTAATTTCGTTAAATTTGTCGTAAGTGGAATACATATAAGGGGTTGCGGCTTCAAATTCGGCGGCGCAAGTATCTACTTTTTTAAATACTCTCGCTATATTGCCCGACTTTAACGCGTCATCCACTAACTTTTCGTTTTTTTCTATTAAATAAATAACTTCGGGGTCTTTTTTAAGATATTCTTGAGGCAAAATATGCCTGCCGTCATCTTTTCTCGTTATTAATTTTGCAATAATTCTGTTAGAAAAACCTAATTCTTTCGATTCTTTTAAAAGTTCCGTATTTTTTAACGGGCGCTCGTCTAAAAACAGTTTTTTTTCCTGTTCCACAATTAGTTTAATCTGGTTTAAAAACCACTTGTCTATTTTAGAAAATTCGTTAATTTCCTCTACGGTAAAACCTGCCCTTAAAGCGTCGGTTATCAGGAAGAATCTTCTGTAATCGTTATTTCTTAGAAGCGATCTGATTTCTTCCTTAATAATTTCTATATTTTTATCGTTTTCGCGGTCGTTTTCCAGTGCATCGTAAGATAAATCGAGACCGTAAAGCGATTCAATCCCGAAATAACCGTTTTCCAAAGACCTGACGGCTTTTTGAAACGATTCGCAAAACGTCCTGCCTATAGCCATAACTTCTCCTACCGATTTCATATACGTCGTAAGAGTGCTGTCCGTCTGGGGAAATTTTTCGAATGTAAATCGCGGTATTTTAGTAACCACGTAATCTATCGACGGTTCGAAACAAGCAAGCGTCTTTTTAGTAATATCGTTCGTAATTTCGTCTAAGGTATATCCTACAGCAAGTTTGGCGGCAATTTTAGCTATGGCGAAACCGGTAGCTTTGGACGCAAGGCTCGAACTTCTCGAAACTCTAGGATTCATTTCTATAACATAAACCTCGTCGGAATAAGGGTCTAACGCAAACTGAATATTCGAGCCGCCCGTTTCTACTCCTATCTCATTCATTATTTTTATAGAATAATCCCTTATTTTCTGCAAATCACGGTCGTTTAACGTCTGGACTGGAGCAATCGTAATTGAATCTCCGGTATGAATTCCCATGGGATCTAAATTTTCTATCGAACATATTATTATGGTATTCCTGTTTTTATCCGTCATGACCTCCAGCTCGACTTCCTTAAAGCCTATAACCGACTTTTCTATAAGTATCTCGTTTATAGGGCTCAAATTTATCCCTTTTAAAGCAATTTCTTCTAACTCATAAATATTATAAGCTATACCTCCGCCGCTTCCGCCCAACGTAAAAGACGGCCTTATGATAACGGGAAAACCGATATTTTTCTGGACTTCATAGACTTCGTCGATGTTTCTTGCAAAACCGCCCTGCAAAACCGGAACGCCTATTTTCTCCATGCTCTTCTTAAAATATTCCCTGTCTTCCGCTTTCCTAATGGCATCTATATTTGCTCCTAGAATTTTTAAGCCGTATTTTTGTATAATTCCTGCGTCGGACAATTGTATAGCTATGTTAAGCGCCGTCTGCCCTCCGAGCGTAGGAAGAATGCTGTCAGGTCTTTCCTTTTCTATTATCTTTTCTACGAAATCTTTAGTAAGAGGTTCTATGTAAGTTTTATAGGCATAGTCGGGATCTGTCATAATGGTAGCTGGATTTGAATTGACAAGTATAACTTCATACCCTTCTTCTGATAAAGCTTTTGCTCCCTGCGTCCCGGAATAATCGAATTCGGCAGCCTGCCCGATAACTATCGGACCCGAACCTATAATTAAAATTCTTTTTATATCGTTTCTTCTTGGCATTTTTTTAATTTATAAAGTTTAACTTAATTAATTTATTTTATACGGCATCTACATATTCCGCACTGTCTAAATATAATTCTATATCGGGATATTTTTCGCTTTGAAAAAAACCGGTCAAATTCCTTTCCGTCAACTCCATAACCGCATAGCAGTATTCGCTTTCGGTAATACTCCTGCCGATTAGAGCGTCGTATGACGCTTTATAAGCCGGAAAATATTGGCTCATAATGCTTACCGGAACATTTTCGCCCAGTTCTTCGGCAATAAATTTAAAAGAGTCTTTAGAACCGCTGATGCCTCCAGGCAAAACAAGATGCCTTATCAAGAGACCGGAAACGGCTATTCCATCTTTATTAACTTTAAAATCTCCTGCATGCTCGTACATAATTTTCAGCGCCTTTCTGTTAGTTTCGACATAATCTTTTACACCGGAATATTTTAAGGCGTATTTATTATCCGAATATTTTATATCCGGCAAGTATATGTCTATTATTTTATCTATCAGGGACAGGAGTTTTGCGTCCTCATACCCCGAACTGTTGTAAACAACAGGAATTTTTAACCCTCTTTTTTTGGCAAGATATAAAGATTCCGCTATAAAAGGCATGTAGTGCGAAGACGTAACGAGGTTAATATTGTTGGCGCCTTTTTCTTGTAATTTAAGCATATTTTCGGCTAACTCAACAGTATCGTAATATCCTCCGGCACAATATCTGCTTATGGGATAATTCTGGCAAAATTTGCATTTCAAAGAACAGCCGCTGAAAAATATGGTTCCCGAACCGCTTAACCCCGATATAGGAGGCTCTTCTCCGTAATGCAGATTAATGCTTGCTATTTTTAGTTTATCGTCAGCGCCGCAAATCCCTTTTTCTCCCTCAAGCCTCTTTGCGCCGCACTTTCTTGGGCATAATGCGCATTCTTCGATTAATTCGTAAAGACCGTCGATTTTTGAAATAAAATCGGAGTTAGAAATATTCATTTTTGTTGCTCTTGTTATTTATCATTTAAGCACAATTCTTTAAATTCGGTAAAAAGATATCTTGAATCACGCGGACCCGGCGAACTTTCCGGATGGTATTGGACCGAAAATGCTTTAAGAAAATCGTTTTTAATGCCTTCGACGGTATTATCGTTTAGATTTAAATAGGTAAGTATAGTATTGTTTTTATTCGTATTACCAGCGCCGCTTTTCAAATCGACGCAAAAACCGTGGTTTTGGGAAGTAATTTCTATTTTTCCGGTTTTAAGGTTTTTAACCGGCTGGTTTATGCCGTGATGCCCAAATTTCAATTTATAGGTATCGAAACCGAGGGCCAAAGACAGCAGCTGATGTCCCAGGCATATACCAAAAATAGGTTTCTCCCCAAGAATACTTCTTAAAGTCTCAATCTCCGACTCCATGGATTTAGGATCGCCGGGACCATTCGATAGAAGTATTCCGTCAGGTTCGGTATTTAAAATTTCTTTTTTTGAAAAATTATGCGGAACTACCGTAACGTCGGCTTTAATATCATTCAAGCACCTTAAAGTATTAAATTTAACTCCGTAGTCTATAACCGTAACCCTTAATTCGGAAATATCGACCTTATTTTCGTAAACGTATTTAGTAGAAACGTTCGAAACTAAGTTCAACCCCTCCATTTTCGGCAATAAATCTAACTTATTTTTAATATACTCTAATCCCGCTTCTTTAGGGGCTATATAAACGTTAAACTGGCCTCCGTCTCTTAATAAAATAGTCAGATGCCTCGTATCTATACCGGATATAACCGGATAACCGTAAGAGTTAATAAACTCTGCAAGGCTTTTGGATGAGTTATGATGAGAAAAATTGCCAACGTAATTTTTTGTTACTAATCCGGATATCCATACTTTTCTAGATTCAAAATCTATGTCGTTTATTCCGTAATTACCGGCCATAGGATAAGTCGTTACGACGACCTGCCCGTTATATGAAGGATCGGTTATGAGTTCCTGATAGCCGTTCATGGCCGTATTAAAAATCGCTTCTCCTCCTGACTCTGCCGGCTCGCCCTCATAAAACCCTTCGTAATAATTTCCGCCTTCGAGCATTAATACCGCTTTTTCTTTTTTAAAATTTCTCATAAAATCTTTCCCTGTACCATTACGGCAGAAGCGATTCCTTTAAACTTTTCGCCTATAAAAGGAGAATTTTTACTCAAGGATTTAATAGAGCTCCCGGTAAATTTCCATTCTTTCCTTATATCAGCTATAGTAATATCCGCTATATACCCGCTCTTCAAAGAACCTCTTTTGCTTAGATTTAAAATGTTTGCCGGATTAAAAGACATAAGTTCCGCAATCCGCATTAATGAAATTCTTTTATCGTAAAAAAGTCTAAGGGTTAAAGGCAAAGACGTCTGCAATCCTATAATTCCAAAAGGAGCCGCGTCCAAAGTAGTGTCTTTTTCGTCCTTGCTGTGCGGAGCATGGTCGGAAGCGATAGCGTCGATAGTTCCATCGTTCAATGCTTCTATTATAGCCTCAACGTCTTTTCCAGTCCTTAAAGGAGGATTAATTTTCGCATCGGTATTATAATCTAATAAAGATTTTTCGGTGAGCGAGAAATAGTGTGGGCAGGTTTCGCAGGTAACATTAATTCCGTTCCGTTTAGCCCGCCTTATAATATCGACCGAACCTCTCGTGGAAACATGGGCTATATGAATTTTTGCGCCGTAATATCCAGCAAGCATAATATCCCTCGCCACGCCTATTTCTTCCGCAATAGCCGGTATTCCGACTACTCCAAGGCGTTCAGACACAATACCTTCGTTAATTACCCCTTTTCCACGCAGTTTTAAATCCTCGCTATGCGATATTATCGGCAAGTCAAAGGTTCGGGCATATAATAACGCCCTCCCCATAAGAGCCGCATCTTCGACCGGATTGCCATCGTCACTCAAACCGACCGCACCGGATTCCTTTAATTCGCCTATATCCGCAAGGGAATTTCCTTTAAGTCCTTTAGAAATAGCGCCTATAGGGAATAAGTTTATTAAATTCAATCTTTTTGCTTTATCGAGCAAAAAAGCGGTTACCGGCTTAGAATCGTTTACCGGATCGGTGTTTGGCATGCAGCAGATTGAAGTAAAACCGCCGGCTATTGCCGCTTCCATCCCAGATTTTATCGTTTCTTTGTATTCAAATCCCGGCTCTCTTAAATGAACGTGCATATCTATTAATCCCGGAAATATTATAGACCCTTCGGCGTCTATAATATTGTCCTCGCAATTGTTTTTTTGTTTCCTGGGAATGTCTTTTATTATGCCGCCTTCGATATAAATATCCCTTTTGACTTCCGTCTTCGTCAAAGGGTCAACCACTATGCCGTTTTTTATTAAAATCTTATCCATATTATTCGCTATTTATTTTTATTCTTTTTTTGAAATCTTAGCAAAATATAAAGGCAAGCCATTCTAACGGCTATGCCGTTTTCAACCTGCTTAAATATACGGGTTTTATCCGCGTTTATTATGCTCCCGGCTATTTCTACGTCCCTGTTAACCGGTCCGGGATGTAGGACCATAACACCGGCAGAAGCCTTAGACAGAAGTTCGGGGGTTAGTTGAAAAAATTTTCTATATTCTTCGATCGACGGTATAAAATAAAAACTTGCCCTTTCCTTTTGAATCCTTAGCATTATAATAATATCTGCATTTTTAACGGCTTCCTCCATGTTTTTTGCAATCTTTACATTCTTAAGCTCAATCAGTCTGGGCAAAAGCGAATGGGGCGCATACAAATAAATATCGGCTCCAAGTTTAGAAAATCCGTAAATATCAGACCTTGCCACCCTCGAGTGACAAATATCTCCTATTATTGCCACTTTAAGCGACTTAATCTCTTTTTTTTCTTCCATGACAGTCATAATGTCCAAAAGACACTGCGTAGGATGTTCGTTTATTCCGTCGCCGGCATTTATAACGGATGCTTTGGTCCACTTGGATATAAAATTGGCGGCGCCGGACTCGGAATGCCTTATAACGAAAGCATCCGGATTCATTGCTTCCAAATTGAGTATCGTATCTTTGAGGCTTTCGCCTTTTACGACCGAACTTTGAGAAACGGAAATACTTAAGGAATCCGCGCTCAACCTTTTTTGAGCGATTTCAAACGAAGACCTTGTCCTGGTAGAAGGTTCGTAAAAAATATTAACTACTGTTCTGCCCCTTAGGGTCGGAACTTTTTTTATGTCTTTCAGCGATATTTTTTTAAATTCTTTTGCCGTTTCTATAAAATAATTAATGTCCGATGCAGAAAGGTCTTTAATGGAAATGAGGTCTTTTTTATCAAAAGTCATATTTTTTCTACGAATTTTTTTTTGCTTAAAACATTTACATTAATTATCTCTTTTTTATCAGCTTTTACTTTTTTACCTGTAAAATCTGGACATATTGGCAATTCTCTTCCCCCTTTGTCGATAAAAACCGCAAGTTTTATTTTTCCGGGTCTTCCAAAATCAAAAATCTCGTCTATCGAAGCTCTTACCGTTCTGCCGCTGTTTATAACGTCGTCGACGAGTATAACCTCTTTATCGTCGATATCGAAGGCAAGTTCGGTAGATTCTCCCGATTTCTTTACCGAAAAAGGGTCGTCCCTATAAAGGGTCATATCGATATAGCCTATTTTGCAATCTATATTAAAACGCTCCCGAACGGCCTTTTTAATCAAACCGGCTATAGGTACTCCGCCGTTTTTTATGCCTATTATAACGGCGTTGTCGAATTTAATCCCTGAATTTAAAATACCGCTTATAAAATTGTTTAAAATTAAAGCCGTCTCTTTATCGTCGAAAATAATTTTTTTCTTCAATGCAATAGTTACCCTGTATTTTTATTAAAAGAACATTCCGGGACGGTTTTAAAAAAACGATGCCAGTGAATATCTAAATGGTTTTTGGGGTTCCACGAGAAATAAATGATAAACGCCTGCCCGACTATATCTTTATAAGGAACAAAACCCCAGTATCTGGAATCAAAACTATTGTCCCTGTTATCCCCCATAACGAAAAGTTCGTTTTTAGGAACTTTAACCGGACCATAATTATCCCTTGGAGAATTATAAGCCGGTAAAATCGTTCTTGATACCCATCTTGCATGCTTACAATTAAAAATACGATTATTTATATAAACTTTATTGTTTATAATCTGAATTTTGTCGCCGGGCGTCCCCACGACTCTTTTAATAAAATCTATTCCCGGATGTAAATTATATTTGCCAGCATAAGGAAATTTAAAAACTATAACCTGTCCAGTTTTTGGATGCGATACCGGAATCACCGCATTGGTAAAAGGAACATGAATGCCGTAAATAAATTTATTAACCAATATATGGTCGCCCGGTATTAAAGTCGGCTCCATGGAACCGGACGGTATTTTAAACGCCTGCACGACAAACGTCCTAAATATTAAGGCAATAATTATAGCAATAATTATTGCCTTAAAATAATCCCATATGGTATGTTTGCTCATATTTTATTAATTCCATTAATAAATTAAATAATTATACCATTTTTTTTTACCGAAATAAAGATGCCGCGCACAACTCAAAACAACGATGTTGCGAAGTACCCGATTGAATTCGGGCACCTATTGTTAAACCTTCAATATCGATAAAAAAGCCTCCTGCGGAATCTCGACGGAACCGATATTTTTCATTTTCTTTTTTCCTTCTTTTTGTTTTTCTAAAAGTTTCCTCTTTCTGGTAATATCCCCGCCGTAACATTTTGCGAGAACGTTTTTCCTTAAAGCTTTAATCTCTTCTCTGGCTATAATTTTAGAGCCTATCTGCGCCTGAAGAACGACCTCGAACATCTGCCTCGGTATTAACTCCTTTAGTTTTTCGACTATGTTTCTTCCCCTTACATAAGCTTTGTCCTTGTGGACTATTACGGAAAGGGCATCGACAGTGTCCTTATTAACCAATATTTCGAGCTTTACCATATCCGCCTGCCTGTAACCGCTGAATTCATATTCGAAAGACGCATAGCCTTTGGAAAGCGATTTAAGCTGGTCGTAAAAATCGAGGACTATTTCGGCTAACGGCAGTTCATATACAAGCTGGACCCTGCTTTTAGTTATATATCTAAGCTCGACTTGCCCGCCTCTTTTTTCCACGCACAGATTTATTATTTTACCCAAAAATTCCGAAGGCACATAAATATTAGCCTTTATAAAAGGCTCTTCTATATGTTCGACTTCCTGCATGCTAATTTCTTTTGAAGGAGGAAATTTCATAGGATTAAGCGCCGGCTTTACTTCTCCTTTGACCGTTATTATATTATAAAGAACGGTCGGAGAGGTGGATATTAGGCTTAACCCGTATTCGCGTTCAAGCCTTTCCACTATTATTTCCATATGCAAAAGCCCAAGAAAACCACATCTAAAACCGAATCCAAGCGCAAGCGAATTTTCCGGCTCGTAAGAAAACGAAGGGTCGTTAAGTTTTAATTTTTCTATGGAGTCCTTAAGTTCATGGTAATCATCGGAATCTATCGGGTATATACCGGCAAATACCATGGGCTTCGGCTCTTTGAAATCAGGCAGCGGCGCCGATGCAGGATTGTTTTTAAGCGTAATTGTATCGCCTATTTTAAACCTGCCCGAATCTTTTATATTTGCGATAATAAATCCGACTTCTCCAGCATATAGAGTATTCAATTCTTTTGCAAATGGATTATAAACGCCTACCTTTTGGACTTCGTAAGAAACTCCCGAATGCATAAGAAGAATAATATCCCCAGGCCCAACTTTGCCGTCGAATATTCTTATGAGAGATACAACGCCTTGATAAGAATCGAACCACGAATCAAAAATTAAGGCTTTAAGGGGGAGATCGGAATTTCCTCTTGGATGAGGAATCTTGTTTATAACGGCTTCTAATATTTCTTTTATTCCTATGCCTTCTTTCGCACTTGCCAAAATAGCGTCTTTAGCTTCTATTCCGACTACTTCTTCTATTTCTTTTTTAGTTTTTTCGGGATCGGCGCTTGGGAGGTCTATTTTATTAATAACGGGAATAACTGTTAAGTTCATATCCGAGGCTATATAAACATTGGCAAGCGTTTGCGCTTCCACGCCCTGCGTTGCGTCTACAACGAGAAGAGCGCCTTCGCATGCTGCTAGCGATTTGGATACTTCATAAGAAAAATCTACGTGGCCGGGGGTATCTATAAGATTCAGCGTATAATTCACGCCGTTATAATCATAATTCAACCGGACGGTCTGAGCCTTAATCGTAATACCCCTTTCGCGCTCGAGTTCCATATTGTCGAGAAATTGGGATACTTTCTCTCTTTCGGTAATTGCTCCAGTAAAGTCTAAAAATCTGTCGGCAAGAGTCGATTTTCCGTGGTCTATGTGGGCAATAATAGAAAAATTTCTGATGTTTTTGATTTCCATTTAGGATTTATTATCGTTCATAGGTATAGGCGCAAGCAAAATAATAAGCCGGGTTCTGTCTATTGCCGGTCATTTCTCTATGCAAACAACCCGAAGGCCATATAAGACGAGCAGCCTTAGACCTTCCTATTTGTTCTTGCTCCTAACGGGGCTTGCCATAGCCATTATTTACATAATGCCTAAGTGAGCTCTTACCTCGCTATTTCACCCTTACCGCAATAAATTTTAATTTAACACGGCGGTATATTTTCTGTTGCGCTTTCCTTAAAGTTACCTTCACCGGTATAAAACGGCGTTATGCTCTTTGGAGCCCGGACTTTCCTCGAAAGAAACCGTATAAGTATCCTCCGCGATCGGCTAATTTTGCTTGCGGCCAAGATATTATTTTAACAATTTGTTCTTACTGCGTCAATCTATTTAGATGAATCTATCGCTAAATTTGCTAATTTATCGGCCTCTTTGTTAAGGCTTCTGGAAATATGCATAAACTTGGAACTTACGTCTAAATCTTTGAGTATTTTTTTCGCCTTAAGATAAAGAGGTAAAATATTTGCGCTTTTCACTGAATAAATTCCGCTCATTTGATTGACGAGCAACTGGGAATCAGAAAAAAAAATTATCTCTCTTATCTTTGCGCCGTCTTGCATGACCGCTAAATATTCGAGAGCAATAATAAGCGCCTTATATTCGGCTTCGTTATTGGTGGAAATGCCTAAATATTTATTTAAGGAGGTTGCCTTTTGTTTTCGTTCGTCAAAAATTAAAGCCCCTGCTCCGGATTTACCGGGATTTCCGCGGGAAGCTCCGTCCGTATAAACGGTCAATTTCATATTTTAGTTTTGTTTGATTTTTTAGAAATTTTACCTTCGGCCGGAGACGATTCCGGTAAAGTCGTATCTATATAAATTATCCTCGAACAAACCGGGCACTGCATAAATACGCTTTCCGAAATAAGCTCGTTAAACTGCTGGGGGGGGAGCATCCTGTAACAGCCGGTGCATGCTCCCGATTGCATCACCGGAGTAATTGCAGGAAATCCTTTTCTTATCTTTATAGCTTCGTACACGTATAAATAATCTTTTTTAATTTTATTTTTTGCGGCTTCTCTTTTGGCAAGAAAATCTTTTTTAATACTATTGCACTCTTCTTCTTTTGTTTTATATTCCAAATTTTTTAAGGACATTGCGCTTGCGAGCTCTTCTATTACTTTTTGAACAAGAACTATTTTGCCGGCAACCGACTCTTTGTTTTCCATGCATAACAATAATTCATCTTCGGACTTCTTTTTCAGCGCTTCATTGTCCTTTATCGATTTTTGAATTGCGTTATATTCTTTATTGGTTTTAATCAGCTTTTGAGCGTCTTTCATTTTAATTATTTTGTCTTCATATGTCTTTATATCGAGATCGGAACCGGCTATTTTTTTATTTAGTTCCATCAAGTCTTCTTTAAGTTTTTCAAGTTCGGATTCTTTCGATTTTAAAATATTCCGCAAATCCTCAATTTCGCATAAAGCGTTTTTAAGGAAATCCTCGTACTTAAGCAGTTCCAAATCGATATTCTGCATTTCTACGATAAAAGAAATTTGTTCGTTCAAAGTTCTCCTCCTTTTTTATAGGTACCAGAATTCAATTCGGGTACCTCACAATTTTAAACGGGTTATTTTCATAAACATTTTCTGAAACCGGTATTGCGGAATTAAATTCTTTTAATAAAATGTTCTTAGCTATGGAAGCGAAATATTTTTCGGTATCGAAATGGGACATTTCTATCAAAGATATTCCGCTTGCATTTGCTTTAATCGCTTTAGCGTGCGTCATTTCTGAGGATATTAAAACGTCGCAACCAGATTTTATCGCGTTGTCTATAAAAGAAAAACCGCTGCCCGAAACAACGGCAATTCTTTTTATTTTTTTATTCAATTTTCCGCAATAGTTTATAAATAATGGGGAAAATTGCTTCCGAATTTCATCTAAAAAATCGCCTAACGCAATTTTGTTTTCAATGTCTCCGAATGCGCCCATACCTTCGGCGTTATTACCGCCAAAGTCATATAGAGGATATAAATCGAATGCCGCTTCCTCGTATGGATGGACTTTTTTCATTTCTTCTATCGCTTTTTTAATAAATCTTTCTTCTATTAAAAGTTCGAGCTTGGATTCGTCGGCAAAAGACGTTTCTTCGGGTTTCCCCATAAATGGATTCGAACCTTCAAGCGGCTTAAAAGACCCTTTTCCCTTTGTTTCAAACGAACAGTTTTCATAATTTCCTATTTTTGGATTACCGTATTTATAAAGAACGTCCCTTACCGGCTTTACATATCCTTTTGGAATAAAAACCGATAGCTTATACAGTTTTCTCTTGCGGGGAATTAAAGGAAGAACCGGTTTTACCGAAAGTTTATCGAGAATATAGCGGCTTGATGAAAATACGGAAGAATCGAAGTTTGTATGCATTGCATAAACGCAAATTTTATTTTTTATGAGGAATTTTATAATTTTTCCAATATGAGAATCTAAATCTATCAAACGAAGAGGGTGAAAAAAAAGAGGGTGATGTATTAATATCAAATTAAAACCTTTTTCTGCAGCCAGTTCTAAAGACTTTTCCGAAAGGTCTAACGATGTTACGATGCCGGAAATAGGAGCATCTGCAAATTTTACTTGATAACCCGAATTATCCCATTCTTCCTGCAATTCAAGCGGTATCAGCTGTTCTAATTTGACTACTGCATCTTTTATAAATAATGACATTTTAAATGGTGGGCCCACCCGGGTTCGAACCAGGGACCAACCGGTTATGAGCCGGCCGCTCTACCAGCTGAGCTATAGGCCCTAAATCCACTACTTTACAAATGTTTTAAGCCTTTTTGAACGACTTGGATGTCTGAGTTTCCTGAGGGCTTTTGCCTCGATCTGCCTTATTCTTTCTCTTGTAACTCCAAATTCCTGTCCTACTTCTTCAAGGGTATGGTCTGATTTTATTCCTATGCCGAACCTCATTCTTAAAACTTTCTCTTCCCTTTCCGTAAGAGAAGATAGGACTTTCCCGGTTTGCTCTTCGAGATCGGAATTAATTGCCGCTTCTAAAGGGAGAACGGTAGCTTTGTCTTCTATAAAATCTCCCAGGTGCGTATCCTCTTCTTCCCCTATTGGCGTTTCTAAAGAAATAGGCTCTTTGGCTATTTTTAAAACCTTTCTGACCTTATCTATGGGAAGATCCATTCTTTCCGCAATTTCTTCTGGAACAGGCTCTCTTCCAATTTCCTGCACTAAAGCTCTGGAAGTTCTAATCAATTTATTTATAGTTTCTATCATATGAACAGGAATTCTAATAGTCCTTGCCTGATCCGCAATAGCTCTAGTTATAGCTTGTCTTATCCACCATGTCGCATATGTAGAAAATTTATATCCCCTTTGATATTGAAATTTTTCCACAGCTTTCATAAGCCCTATATTGCCTTCTTGAATAAGATCTAAAAATTGAAGCCCCCTGTTCGAATATTTTTTAGCGATAGATACTACAAGCCTTAAATTTGCTTCTACGAGCTCAGTCTTTGCAGCTTTCGATTTTTCTTCGCCTATTTTTATGGCTTCTACTATTTTCTTAAGTTCGCATTTTGAAACGCCAACCTCTTTTTCCGAAGCGGCTATTTTAGATTTATATTCGTTAATAAGTTTATTTATGCTTTCTAACCTTTTATGTTCCTGTGATTTGGTTTGCTCGGCTATTTCGTTTTTCTTTTTATAAGTAGATTCAAGCTCTTTTATGTTTTCTTCGAATTCCATTATTTTGATATTTTGGTTCTTCAGCCTCATTATAACTTTATCGGATATTTTCTTCTTAAGCCTTAAATCCTTAATATAGCCGAGTATCTTTTTCTTAGTTTCATGAGATAAATTTTTATTGCCGACCCACGAAAAAGGTTTTGGAACGCTATCCGAATTTATGTCTCCCGATGTTGCCGATGTTACCGCTATATCATCGTCATCATCTTCTATATGCGACGATGCGATAAAATTTCCGTTATTCCCGGAATCTTTTCTATCTTTTATTTTATCTTTTTTGCGCTTTTTGCCGTCGTAATCCGGCTTTAACTTGCTTTCGTTATATTTTACTTCTTTTTTAATTTTTTCTATAATAGATAAAAACCTGCCGGTAGATTTTTCGATGTCTTTATCGCTGGGAAAATCAACATCGTCGAAATCGGAAACTATTCCAGTAATATTAATATCCTGACTCTTTAACTTTTCTCCTATCGAGATTACCCATCTGATTAAAATATCCGAATTCAAAACGGACGAGAAAATTTCCTCCTCTCCTTCTTCTATGCTTTTTGCTATTTCTATTTCTCTTTCGCGGGTAAGCAGGGAAACTGACCCCATTTCTTTTAAATACATCCTTACAGGGTCGTTCGTCTTAAGAGATAAGTCCTCTTCCTCTTCGATTTCCTCGTTGAACGCTTCTTCTTCGGCAAACTTAGAATGACCGGATTTTGCGAAGATAGACGACGATTCCCTTCCGATATCGATATCTTTTTCCCCAAGCATGCTTATTAAATCGTCGATTTGGTCTGGCGAAACTATGTCCGCCGGCAAAATATCGTTAAACTCGTCGTAACTCAATCTGCCGCCAGGACGTTCCTTAACCTTTTCAAGGCTTTTATTAAGCACCTGCGCTTCTATTTTTTTATCTTTATCTTTTTTTAAAATATTGAAAACAACCGCTTTTTCTTTCGCCGTTTCTTTAACGTTATTTTTTGTTCCATCGTTGTTTTTATTTTTTATATTTTTTTTATCCATATATATAAAATATCACCTTGACTTATTGCCTTAATAGCCACAAATTTTTCGCTGAAATTCTTCTGAAATATATTTCAACTTGTTAAGTTCCTGAAACTTAAGAAGTTTAGCTTTTTCGTCAAGCAATCCGCTTCTGATTTCATTCAAAATTATTTTACAGGATTTATTTATATTATCGACTTTTAATTTAATTAGGAGTTTTTTAAAGTCCTCCCTGTCGCTTTTATTTTCGGTTAGTAAACTTGAATAATATATCCTGCTCCATTTAAAGCCGTCTTCAGTTTTGGAAACTATGCTCTCTATTTTACCGCTTATTTTATCTTTTTCCGTCCCGCTTTCCAATAACTCCTTTATCTCATTAATTATATATACGGCATTTTTATCGGAAAATTCGTTTATTATATCATCGCTTATATATTTTGTCAATAACATATTGCAAAATATTTTTCCTATAATTAAGTCTTCCGTATTATAATTTTGAACGGCAGCAACCGGTTTTAAATAACCGTCCGAATGATTATGATTATCCGCATAAAAAGCGCTATTGTTAAAATTGACCGTTTTATTAAAATCCGTTATATATTCCCTCACTACGCTTTCACTTAAGCCAAGGCGATTGGCAAGCAAATTAACGTAATGGGAAAACATTATATTGTTATTTATCTTCCTTAAAAAAGGAACTACATCTCTGACCGTCGAGATTTTTTCCTTAAGCTTACGTTCATCGTCTTTGTATTTGATTATACCGCTATTTTTACTTTTTTCAATATAGTAGTCCAAAGCAAATAAAACGGGGGGTTTTTTCTCGTCCTCTATTAATTTTATGAGCCTGCCGCCTCCATACTTCCTGACATAGCTGTCTGGATCTATGCCGCCGTCCAAACAAACGGCATAAATATTTTTATCGGGGTTATCCATAAAATCCTGAAATAATTCTATGCCTCTGTTTATGGCGTTTATGCCCGCTTTATCGCCGTCGTAAAGCAAAACAATTTCATCGCATAATCTAGACAGATTGACTATGTGATTTTTAGAAAGAGCCGTGCCCATTGTAGCTACAACGTTTTTGATGCCATTTCGATACAGCGTTATCATATCGAAATAGCCTTCGACTACTAATACCGAATTTTCTTTTTTAATAAAAGATGTAGCTTTATCTAAACCGTATAAGGTATTATTCTTTTCAAAAATCTGGGAATTATTCGTGTTTATATATTTTGGAAAATAGCTCGCAGATTCTTCTTCGCGAGAAATTATTCTGGAAGCAAGAGCTACCGGCTCTCCGTCTCTATTCGTTATCGGAATGATTAGCTTATTGACGAATCTGTCCGAATAGCCTCCTCCATGTCCGTCCTTTTTGATCAAGAGTCCTATATTTGCGGCAATATTCAAATCTGTTTTGCTGTTCGCCAAAAAAGACAATAATCCGTTCCCGAATCCGGCATATCCCAATTTAAAAGTACTAGCGGTTTTTTCGTCTATGCCCCTGTCGTTAAGATATTTAATAATATGCCTGCTACCGGAAGCATAAACAAAAAGATTTTCATAATAAAAATTTGCCGCTAAATTTAAAATATTTTTTAGCGGACTGACATTTTCCGTATTTTTATATAATTTTGTATCCTCGAGCGGTATATTATATTTTTTTTTAAGGTAATAGATAACTTCCTTGAAAGATTCTCCTTTTATATCTTTTAGAAACCCTATGACGTTTCCGCCTTTTCCACATCCAAAACAATAATAAAACCCTTTCTGTTCGTTTACATGAAAAGAAGGAGTCTTCTCGGAATGAAAAGGACATAATCCGGTATAACTTCGACCTACTTTTTTAAGTTTAACGAATCCGGATAGCTCTTCGACTATATTGACGTATGACAAAATGGTTTCGATATTTCTGTCCATAATTTTTATAATTAAGCATGCCGGAATTATTCTCTAATAATAACATATCGGCATTAACAATGACTGCCTTAATAAAACCGAAAAAGTCAGTGTAATTTATAAAATTTGCCGGTATAAGGGGATAAAATTTTGCCGGCTTCAAGAAAATAGGGGATAAAACCCTTGGACTTGTAATAGCTGAAACGCTTATCTATAACTGGAAACGAAAAAAGAAAATATATGATTAATCCAAGCAGTATGAAGGTTTTAATTCCAGCAAAAAAAAACCGCCTATGCTATTACAGATACCAAATTTAAGAAAATTTATAATTTTTGTAAGCGCAAACGCAATTAAGGCAAAAATAATTATAACGGATACTAACACTATTAAAAAAACGATGATTTTCCCTATTTCTTCGTTATGAACCGGTTTAAAACCATGGACATTCGAGCTTGCATATATTGCAGCAAAATAAGCGGAAATAATTCCTATCAAAGATATAGCCTCTTTAACAAACCCCCTAAAAAAGCCTCTTATCGCCATAGCAGCAAATAAAACTAAAAAGGCTATATCTATGTAGCTCATAAAGTTTTTATTATTAATAAGTTAATAATTAATAACTGAAGTAATTTTTTTTGGAATTTCTCTTTCTGGAAGCCGCAGCTTTTTTCTTTTTCTTAACGCTCGGTTTTTCATAATGCTCTCTCTTCCTGATTTCGGAAAGAATTCCCGCTCTCTCGCAAGATTTTTTAAATCTTCTTAACGCATTCTCGAAAGATTCGTTTTCTTTAATTTTTACAATAGACAAAACCTGATTTCGCCTCCTTTTTTTCTTTTTATATTTTATATTATATATAATAGTATCATATATTTTCTATTAATTTGTCAACACTTTTAATTTTGCTCCTGAATTATTCGCTTTCATATCTATCGCGACTGCTTCTCGTCTAAACCAGAAATCCCTTCGCGCTTTTTTAACTCGCCTATTACATCGAAAAAATCGACATTGGAATAAACCATCATAACGATATAAAAAAACATTAGATCCGCCAATTCATAAATTTTTTTATCCGCATCGTTTTCTATAGCGGATAAAATTACCTCGAGAGATTCTTCCTGAAGTTTTTTTCCAATTTTTTCCGGACCCTCGCTTAAAAGCCTTACGACATAAGATTTTTCCGGATCGCCGCCTTTTCTGCCGGCAATAAGGTCATATAATAGTTTCAGCGAATAAAACATTTCTTTTTCATCAGTAGTATTCGTATCTACTGCATCGGTAGATATAATATTGTTTATCTTAGAGTAAAAACAGGATTTGCGGCCGGTGTGACAGGCAGGACCGCTTTGAACAACCTTTAATAAAATGCTGTCGTTATCGCAGTCTAAAAAAATTTCTTTTATTTTTTGGATATGTCCGGAAGTTTCCCCTTTTTTCCATAGTTTATTTCTCGACCTGGAAAAATAATGGGCAAAGCCTGTTTCGACGGTTTTTCTTAACGCAGTTTCATTCATAAATGCGAGCATTAATATTTCTTTTGAAAAATAATCCTGCGCAACCGCAGGAATAAGGCCGTTAAGTTTTGAAAAATCGATTTTTTTTAAAAATGCGTTAAGGGACATTTCGTCAAAAACGTTTAAAATTTTGTCCCGAATATCGTTTTCGTTTTCTTTCATTTTTGTTTTATATTTTATATTTTATATTATTACAATCTGACATTTATACCTTTTGATTGTAAATATTTTTTGATTTGAATTATGCCTGAATTTTCGTAATGGAATATAGAGGCAGCTAAAGCGGCGCTAGCATCCGCTTTTTTAAAAACTTCTTCTATATCTTTTGCGTCTTTCGCTCCACCTGATGCAATCACTGGAATTCTCACGCTTTGGACTACGGACGAAGTAAGATTTATCTCATAGCCGTTTTTAGTGCCGTCCCTGTCCATGCTCGTAAGCAATATTTCTCCAGCGCCTCTGCTTTCCGCTTCTTTAGCCCATAATACCGCATTAACGCCGGAGTTTTTTCTCCCTCCGTGCGTAAAAACTAAATATTCGCCGCCTATTTTTTTTGCGTCTATCGCTATTACTATGGTAGACGAGCCGAATTTTTTTGCCGCTTCGTCTATCAAGCCGGGATTGAGAACTGCCGCCGTGTTAATGGAAACCTTATCGGCTCCGCTATTCAATAAATTTCTTATGTCTTCTATTTCCGAAACTCCTCCGCCTACGCTAAAAGGAATAAATATGTTTTCGGATATTTTTTTTACTAATTCCGAAATAGTCTTCCTCTTTTCATGCGATGCCGTTATATCCAGAAACATAAGTTCATCGGCAAGTTCGTCATTATACCTTTTTGCAAGTTCCAGCGGATCTCCCGCACTCCGCAAACCTTCGAAATTTATCCCTTTAACAACCTCGTTGTCTTTAATATCCAGGCAGGGTATTATTCTTTTTGCAAGCATAAACTTGTGACTCCTTATAGCATTTCGTTAACGGCTTTCAAATCCATTTTTCCATCGTAAAGCGCCTTTCCGACTATTACTCCTTTAAGCAAGGGAAGATTTAGTTCTTTCAACCTGATTATGTCGGATAATCCCGAAACTCCCCCGGATGCAATAATTTCCACTCCCATTCTTGCAACCTTAAGTATAAGTTCGGTATTTACGCCAGAAAGCATTCCGTCTTTTTTAATATCGGTAATGATAAAATTTTCTATCCCATATTCGTTTTTAAACATCTTTACAGCTTCGGCAAACGGAACTTCGACGAACTCTTTCCATCCGGAAACAGCTATTTTTTCATCGTATAAATCAATCCCTGCTATTATTTTACCTTTATTTTTCAATAAGGACCGTCTAACGGATTCGATATTCTTAAATAATATGGAGCCGAGAACGATGTAGGAAGCGCCTGCGTTAAAATAATTTTCGACGGTTTCGTCATCCCTGATTCCTCCGCCCACTTCAACCGGTATATTCACGGATTTTATAATATCTTTTATGATGCCTGCATTTTCGGGATTGCCGGATTTAGCTCCGTCCAAATCTACCAAATGAAGCCTTTTTGCACCGAGTTTTTGCCAGTTTAGAGCGGCTTCCAGCGGGGAAAGTTCATATATTTTTTTAGCATCGTAATCACCCATGGAAAGCCGGACGCATTTTGAACCTAATATATCCACGGCAGGTATTATAATCATATTTTCCTTAGCTTTATTTTATTTTTCCAGCTTAGTTATAAATCAATTCCCGATAAAATTTTTTAACAGAGCTAATCCGGCCGTATGACTTTTTTCGGGATGAAACTGGCATGCAAAAATATTGTCTTTTTTTACGCATGCGCTGAATTTTCCGTAATAATCACAAAAAGCGACAGTAATATTTTCTTCCGGCACGCAATAATACGAATGAAGGAAATAAAAGAAAACGTTATTTTTTATCCCGTTAAATTCGTTTATCTGTTTTAATATTTCCATATTGTTCCATCCGATATGGGGCATTAAAGGAACAACGGACTCGTCGAATTTAATTACTTTACCCTTTAGAATACCGAGTCCCTCGCTATACCCGAATTCTTCGGAAGTTTCAAACAGCAACTGCATTCCAAGACATATGCCGAGGAAATTATTTCCTGCGGAAATGGCGTCTTTAACCGGCTCCGCAAGCCCCTTTCGTTTCAGCGTCGACATGGCGTCCTTAAACCCGCCCACGCCTGGCAGAATTAAATGGGTAGCATTTTCTATATCTTTATAATTTCCAGTAATTTTTGCATCATACCCTAAAAAAATAAAAGCGTTGCGGACGTTTTTTAGGTTACCCATTCCGTAATCTATTATTGCAATTTTTTTTTCGGAATTTTCAAATTGGACTTTATTCATTTATTTAAATGCCTTTAAATGCTTATTTCTTTTTTATAATAAAATATTTATAAATTGCATTTGCTATTCCGTCGGCAATCAACTGCCTGAATGTGGACGAAGCAAGAAGGTGCTCCTCGTAAGGATTTGAGATATAAGCATATTCTATAATTACGGCAGGCATATCGGTAAACCTCAAAACGTAAAGATCGTCATGGACTACTCCGTCATATTTTAAATGCAGGGTCGAAGCAATATAGTGTTCGAGATAACTTGCGAAGCCGTATGAATTCCTATGAAAATAATAATCCGTAGTTCCGTAAAGATAAGGGACGACAACCGAATTGCAGTATAAGCCGATAAATAAATTTGCTCCGCTCGCATTTGCTTCGGCTACCCTTTGCTGGAGGCTGACATTAATATTGGACGTTCTGTCTATTTCCGTCTTTACTCCTTTGGCATCCAAAATACTTCTTAATTTTAAAGCAATGCTTAAGTTTACGAAACTTTCGGGGAGACCCATAGGGCCTATTCCTCCTGGATCGTCTCCACCGTGTCCGGCATCGATAAAAACGTCAAAATTAACCTCTTTAATTTTAACTCCGCCGCCAGCAGGAGTAGATTTGATATGGTGAACTTCTGATACGGCGCGCGAAACATAAATAACGACTTTATAACGGTCTTTTCCGAGATTAATTGTCCTTATTCCGGGCTTTGCCAATATATTACGCCTTAAAACGATATGCACCGAATACAGGGGAGCAGCGCTAAATTGCGAATAAGAAACCGAAAATATATTTGGAAACGGCTTTATAATCTTTTTGCCGCGTTTGTATAAAATTGCATGTCCGAATACAAGGATAAAAAATTTTTTATATCCGTCGCCGAATAAATACCCTTTATAAAAAGGATTCCCGACGGTGTAAATATCTATGCTCCCTTTTATCCTGTCTATAGAAACATTTGTAATTTTTGTTAAATTTCCCCCATATGCATAAACATATTTAGGTCCTGCAAAAATAGGCAATGAAATAAAAAAAAATAAAAAAATATTTAACGTTAGACTTTTCATTTCCTTAAATTAAATGCTTCCCTTCGTAGAAGGAATCCCGCAATTGCCGGTAGTTTTAAGCGCATCCGACACGGCTCTTCCCGCCGATTTAAAAGTTGCTTCTACCATATGATGGGCGTTTGAACCGTATTTAATATTTATATGGATATTTATAAGGGCATTCTTGCATAATGCTTCAAAAAAAATGCCGGAATAAATGTAAAAAAATTTATCGACTAAAATTTCCCGCGATTCCTGTTTAGATATGTGCATGGAGGAACGCAAAAACTCTCCTTCCGGCCTTGACATGTCTTCATCCATGAATTTATAAATAAAAAAAGCCCTGCCGCAAAAATCTATGGAAGATTGCACGAGCGATTCGTCCATAGGAACGGAAGCAAAACCGAACCTTTTAATGCCGTTTTTATCGCCGGATAATTCTTTTAACGCGACGCCTATGATTATTCCGGTATCTTCTATAAGATGATGAAGATCTACCCCTATATCGCCTTTGGCCCTAAGCGTCATATCAAAACCGGAATGCTTCGAAAACTGTTCTAGCATATGGTTAAAAAACGGCACGCCCGAATCGATTTTATATGTGCCGGTTCCATCGATATTCAATGTAAGCTTTATATCCGTTTCCGCCGTCTTTCTCGCAAAGCTTCCTTTGCGCGCTTTATGTCTTTCTTTATTGGTTTCCATATTATAATAGCATATTTCCGGTTTAAAATTAACTTAATGAAAACTTTCCAAATAACCTATAAGCTTTTTATTCTGTAGCGCAGTGCCGATTGTTATCCTATAAAACAATCCCATATTGCCTGTAAAATTTCTTATTATTATATTATTATTTTTAAGAAATTCATCGAATTTATTTTTTAATTTTTTATCGTTAAGCTTTATTAATATAAAATTTGCATCAGATGGGTAAGGCAGTATAAAATCTATTTTTTTAAAAACGGAATAAAGTTTGTTCCTTTGGCTAACGGTCTTTTTTATATTCTTGTCGAATTCGTTGAAATTATTTAAAAAAAATTCGATAGAACTTAAGGTTAAAGAGTTTATGTTATAAGGCAATTTAATTTTTTTAAATTCGTTTATCAGATTATCCCCTGCAAAGAGCATCCCGAATCTTAATCCGGCAAGCCCTATTTTCGAAAAAGTTTTTAAAACAATTAAGTTATCGTATTCAGTAATATATTGTATAAAAGATTTTTTATCGGAAAAAAATAAGTATGCTTCGTCTATAACGACGATATTATTTTTATTTTCCAATAATTTTTTTATTATACCATCGTTAAAATGATTTCCGGTAGGATTATTCGGATAGCTGAAAAAATATATATTCTTTAAATAGATATTTTGGCGCGATGCCATGTTTGCCGGCAAATCGAAAGATTTTTTGTCTAATTTTATAAAATTAGTATTTAAATCGTTGTATCTTGCAATAATGTCATACATGGAAAAAGACGGCGACGGAATATTTACCGCTACATCCTTTCTCAGGCTGAGTAAAATAATCGAAATAAGTTCGTCGGAACCGTTGCCGAAAATAAAATTTTTAGATTTAATGCCGTAAAGTTTTTCGAGAATATTTAAAAGTTTTTTGGAACTTGAATCGGGATAAAGATTTATCAGCGTATCCTTTATAAAATTTGCATATCTTCTTTTTATAGCTTTGCCCAAAATATAATTAGATTCGTTTGCGTCCAGTTTTAAAGAATTATTATGTCCAATCTCGTTTACTTTATAAGGGATAAGATTAATAATGCTGTCTTTAATAAAATCTTCTGTTTTTAAAGAAATCATATTAATTATGTTAATTTTTTATATTTTTTATTTTATTAACTCTGAAACTTACGGATTCCCCGTGAGCATTTAAACCTTCGATGTCCGAAAAAAATTTCACGTCGTCGGCATTTTTTAATAAAAATTCAGGGCTTGCCGAAATTACGCTCGTTCTTTTAAGAAAAGACACGGCATCCAACGGGGAAAAAAACCTTGCCGTTCCTCCGGTAGGCAGAACATGGCTAGGACCGGCAACATAATCTCCTAAGGCTTCGGGAGTGTTGCCGCCCAAAAATACAGCGCCAGCGTTCTTTATTAAAAAGAGTTTTTCGAACGGGTCGCTTATATAAAGCTCCAGATGTTCCGGAGCAAGTTCGTTTGCAATGTCTATGGATTCGTTTGCCGAACCGGTTAAAACTAATGAAGCGTTGGAATCTATAGATTTTTCTATTATGTCTTTTCTTTTTTCTAGCGATATTAACTTAGGCAGAATTTTCTTTATATTTCTGATAAGTTCGCGCGAATCGCTTATTACGGTAGAAATAGCCATTTCGTCATGTTCCGCCTGAGATATCATATCTATGGCAACAAGTTCCGGATCTGCGGAGTCATCGCATATTATTGCTATTTCGCTTGGACCAGCAATCATGTCAATATCCACGTCGCCGTAAACCATTTTTTTTGCCGCGGCAACGAATATATTTCCAGGACCGGCTATTTTATCGACTCTCGGAACGGTTTCCGTTCCGTAAGCAAGGGCAAATATAGCCTGCGGTCCGCCTATCTTAATTATCTTTTCTATGCCGCACAAAACTGCCGCCGCAATAACGTAAGCATTTAGTTTATCCGAAGGAGGCGTAACCATGATTATATCTTTAACTCCCGATGCCGATGCCGGAACGGCATTCATAACGACGGACGACGGATAGCTTGCCTTTCCTCCAGGAACATATATGCCTATTCTTTGAAGAGGCGATATAAGCTGTCCCGTTATAAGACCGTCGTCGCTATGCGAAAACCATGTTTTTATTTTTTGTCCTGAGTGATAATCGAAAACTCTTTTTATGGTTTTTTCAATGCTTTTGCGTTCGTCTTTCGATAAAGAATTTACCGATAAAGCCTTTTCTTTTTCGCCGATTAAAAAATCTTCCGGCTTGATTTTAATTTTATCGAATTTTTCGGTATATTCCGATAATGCCTTATCTCCTTTTGATATTACGCCTGCGCGTATTATTTTGAGTTCGTTCTGAATTTTATCCAAAAAATCAAACTGTCTAAGTTTTCTTGTTTTTAAAAATTTTCTAAAATCGTCTTTTTTAAAGTCAAACACCTGCATTTTTTTTTATCTGTTCTCTTAAATTATCTATTAAAGTTGCAATTTCTCCGGAATTGGTTTTAAGGCTTGCCCTATTTACTATAAGTCTCGAAGTTACGGATACTATCTCTTCCACCGGCATAAGGTTATTCTGTTTAAGGGTCTCCCCCGTCGAAACAAGATCGACGATAAAATCGCACAAACCGGAAATAGGAGCAAGTTCGACATTTCCGTAAAGTTTTATAATTTGAATATTCGAAACGCCTTTTTTATTAAAAAAATCCATGGTTATTCGAACGTACTTAGTGGCAATCCTCAAATTAACTCCCGAATAATACAATTTTTTTTTATCCGCAATATTTTTGTCTGCCGCAACGACTACCCTGCACTTTCCTATGCCCAAATCCAACGGTTCATAAACGTTCCTGGGCTTTTCCAACAAAACATCCTTTCCGGAAATACCGGCGTCAGCGGCTCCATACTCCACGAAAGTAGGCACATCCCAGGGTTTGACTATAAGAAGGCTTACATCGTCGTCATTATAGTCGAATATCAGCCTCCTCGAATCATAATCTGCATAGGGATGTTTAATATACCCTGATTTTCTTAAAAGTTCCAGTGCATCTTTCTGCACCCTCCCTTTAGGAACGGCAATTTTAAGTTTTTTAGTTTTATTTTTATCTAAGGAGATTTTCATATCGTATATCTATGTTAGGCGCTCTTACTGCAAGCAGAACCGTTAAAATCAGGTTCGTCAACAACAGGAATGTCGTTTTCTTTTACCCTCGATATTATAGCGCCAAGATTTGACAACTTTTCTTCCATTTTTTCGTATCCACGGTCAAGGTGATAGATTCTGGAAACCGTAGTTAAACCGTCGGAAGAAGCTAATCCTGCTAAAATAAGCGAAGCGCTTGCCCTTAAGTCGGTAGCCATAACCTCTGCCCCGGAAAGTTTCTGGACGCCTTTTACTATGGCAAAGTTATTTCTAACTTTTATATTAGCTCCGAGACGGATAAGCTCGGCAACATGCATAAATCTGTTTTCGAAAACATTTTCCGTAACTACGCACAACCCGCCGGAAAGAGTCATAAGCGCCATCATTTGCGCCTGCATATCCGTAGGAAAATTAGGATAAGGTGCGGTTGATATATCGACGCTTTTTATGGCCTTGGAGCCTTTGACCCTCAACTGGGACGATGAATTTATAATAATCTTTGCCCCGGCTTCCGAAAGTTTATCTATGATGGCTTTGAGATGCTGAACGTTTATGTTTTTAAGCACTATATCCCCTTTCGTTATCGCGGATGCCGTCATGAACGTTCCAGCCTCTATTCTGTCTGGAAGAACACGATGACATAAGCGGCGAAGTTTTTTAACGCCGTTTACAACTATGATGGACTGCTCTACTCTTTTTATGTCGGCCCCGCCGTTGTTAAGGGCAAAAATCATATCGTCCACTTCAGGTTCCATTGCGGCATTTTTTATTATGGTGGTTCCTTCAGCAAGCGTTGCCGCCATTATTATGTTTTCCGTACCGGTAACGGTAGGAATAGGAAAATTTATTACCGCTCCTTTAAGCTTATCCGCATGAACTTCGACGTATCCATGGTCGACTTCGACGACGGCTCCCAACGATCTAAGTGCGTTTAAATGAAAATCTATAGGCCTTGCACCTATAGCGCAGCCACCTGGTAAAGAAACTCTGGCTTTTTTGTATTTGGCAACCAGCGGTCCCAGAACCAAAACAGAAGCCCTCATAGTCTTCACAAGGTCATACGGCGCATCGTAATTATTGATTCCAGACGTATTTATAACGAGTTTATCCGGTTCATCGGATTCTTTGATTTCCGCACCGAGGCTTGTTAACAGCTTCTTAATTGTTTTAATGTCTTCAAGGCCGGGGACGTTATCGATTTCACTGTCGAATTCGTCAAACATAATCGAAGAAACTATTATTGGCAACGATGCATTTTTCGAACCGCCTATGGAAACTTCCCCGACTAACGGAAAACCTCCTTCTATTACCATCTTATCCATATGTTATTTTAACCGCCCTTTCTTTATAATTTAAATCGCTTATAAACGTTATATTCTTAAATTTTAATTTTTTAAATTTTTCGTTGAATAGGGCCTGAATCTGATTTTTTTTTCTATAATCTATTTCTAAAATAACGGCCTTTTTATTTTTAGTTTTAAGGGAAACCGCATCTAATATTATTCTGTAAAATTTAAGGCCGTCCTTACCGCCGTCTAAAGCCTTAAGAGGTTCGTAAAGTTTAATATCGTCTTCCAGCGTTTCTAAGTCTCCGGTTTCTATATACGGAGGATTTGAAATAATTATATCGAAATTATCGAAATCTCCGGCATAATCCACGGCATCGAAATTATTATTAAAATCTTTACCTTTAAAAGATATATCGGTTTTTAACGTAAGAATATTAAAGTAAACCGGTATAACTTTATCACCCACCGCATTGGCGATTATGTTTTTTCTTGTTGCGTACAGACTTCTTTTGCTGTTATCTGCAGCATAAATTATAACATTATCAGAATTCTTTGCAATAGAAATCGCAATTGCCCCAGAACCTGTGCCTATATCTAAAACACGTATTTTTCTTCTTAATTCTCCTGAAAGCCTTTTTATTTCTTGTATTGCTTCGTCCACTAAACATTCAGTATCCGGCCTAGGAATTAAAACGGACTTGCCGACAAAAAAATCCAGAGAATAAAACTCTTTTTTATTGACTATATATGCAAGCGGTTCCCTTTTACTTCTCCTTTCTATGAATCTTTCGAATAAATTTATCTTATTAGCCGCAATTTTATCTCCGTAGGACATAATTGTTTCTTCAGGCGTTTTTTTTAAAACATATTTCATTATGTAAAACGACTCATTGAACGCATTCTGAATATTTGCGTCTTTCAGACGCAACAAACCCAGCTTAATCAGTTCGTAAACGGTTGAATTCCGTTTTGCATAATTTTTATTTTTATTATTGCGACTGCAATTGTCTTTTAGATTCAAAATAATCGGCTAAAGGCATTAAAAGTTCATCTAAAGCTCCATCCATAAAAGAAGTCAGCTTATGAATAGTTATTCCCGCCCTGTGGTCGGTAATCCTTCCTTGAGGAAAATTGTAAGTTCTGATTTTTTCGCTTCTGTCACCGCTTCCTACCATATTTTTTCTGCTTTGCGCCTCCAAGTTTTTTTTATCCGCTTCTATTCTGTTTAAAAGCCTGGATCTGAGAATTCTAAGGGCTTTTGCTTTGTTTTTATGCTGGGATTTCTCGTCTTGACACGTAACTACCAATCCGGTAGGAATATGAGTAACCCTGACGGCGGAATCGGTAGTATTAACGCTCTGCCCGCCATGACCGGACGACCTGTAAACATCGATTCTTAAATCCTCGTTATTTATTTTCAGGTCTATTTCTTCTGGTTCTGGCATAACGGCAACGGTTGCAGCGGAAGTATGGACTCTTCCTTGCGTTTCCGTAGCGGGAATTCTTTGAACCCTATGGACTCCGCTTTCATACTTTAAAAGACGGTAGGCATCCCTGCCTTTTACAGATACGATTGCTTCCTTGAGTCCACCCGAAGATGAAGGGCTTAAAGAAATAGCCTCAAATTGAAAATTTTTGCTTAAAGCATATTTATTATACATTTTAAAGAGGTCGAGCGCAAAAAGGGCGGCTTCTTCTCCGCCAGTAGCCGCTCTAATTTCGAGCAATATATCTTTATCCTGAAAGCTCTCTTTTGGAAAGAAAAAATCTTTAATTTCACCGGCTAACTGCTCGGCTTTATTTCTTAACGAATTTATTTCTTCGTTTTCCAAGTCTATAAGAGCATGGTCTGATTCGGTTTTAACTAATTTTTCGAGGTCGTTAATTTCTGATTTGGTTTTCTGATATTCGATAAACTGCTCGGCGGTTTTTTTAATTAAATTATATTGCTTCGATAATTCTTTGATTTCCGGACTAAAACCTTTTGAGCTTTCTTCCTGGATACGCGAATATAATTCTTTTGATTTGCCGGCTAATTCAAAAGCTTTTTTTAACAAATTTTCATCAAGCATCGAACAAAATACCCTTAAAAAACATAAATATATCAGTTAAAATCAAACTCGCCTTCAAGCCATGACGCTCTAATTTCTGAGGGTTTTCCGCAGGAAAATTCCCCTTCGGAGCAATTTCCTCTGACACAGGCAGGACCGGCGCCATAAAATACCGAGGGAGCAACCGGATAAACAAGTTGGAACATTTTTTGGGCTACGGCTCTAATCTCCCACTGCGCCCTGCTGCACCCCCTGAGCCTGAAAAAATGCAGGAGTTCTCTTGCATTCATAGTAAAAACAATCTGGGTTTCTGTTGCATTTGGAAGCAGGTATCTTGCATCTTCGGCAGGAATCCCCTTTTCGAGAAAATAGCCGTAAAGCAAAAAAATATCTTCTACCGCTTTATTGTACTTAGCCAAAAATTCTTCATTTTCTGCTACAGAGGCGGGAATAACATATTTTGGTTTATCTTCTTTAACGTAACGCTGGCTTCTCTGAGAATAAGACGCTATACGATGCCTTACAAGCTGATGCGAAGCGCTCCTCGAAAGTTTTTCTAAACCGAATGTAAAATTAGAATGTTCGAGAACGGATTCATGTCCGGATAATCTTATTTTTTTAATTAATTTCCTGGCCTTTTCTAAACCTTTCTCTCCGTCGTTAAAATCGGCTTCTATTTTAGCAATACCGTAGGAGCTATAGCAAAGCCTCGCCGCAGTCGCAATAGTAATTTCAGGTTTAGAAGTGTAATTGATAAGTTTAACCATTCATAAAATCACAAAAGGAAATATAATAAAAAATTAATACAATAAAAGTATTAAAAATACCCTTAATCTTGTATCTTAATTTTTAATAAGTTTTACTTTTTGGCGCTGTCTGCCTTAACGGTTTTTGCGTATTTTTTATTAAATTTATCGATTCTTCCGGCGCTATCTACAAATTTTTGTTTGCCTGTATAAAATGGATGGCATTTGGAGCATATATCGACGTGGATTTCTTCCACAGTGCTTCCGGTAATAAACTCTTCGCCGCAGGCGCATTTAACTTTTGTCGGATAAATTTTTGGATGTATTCCTTCTTTCATCTTTGAAACTACCTCTTTTTTTATTATTTAAGTTAATAATTATAAGATTTTAAAATAAAATTTTCAACCTTTTTTATATCATCGGGAATATCGACGGGAATCGTAGATATATTAACGGTTTCTAATTTTATCCTATAACCGTTTTCCAATGCCCTTAACTGTTCCAACATCTCTTTTTTTTCTAAATAAGACATGCCCATTTTTCCGAATTCCATAAGAAATTCTTTTGTATATCCATAAAAGCCCAAATGCTTATAGCCGAATATTCCTTTAAAATCTTTAAGGCAGGGTGCCTTTTCCCTATCGTATGGAATAGGACTCCTCGAAAAATAAATACCGAAATTGTTTTTATCGACAATAACCTTAACGTTATTAGGGTCTATAAATTCTTCGTAAGAAAAAATAGGCGTCTTCACGCTGGTATATTTTATAGTGTCGTCTTCGTTAAAAGGTTTTATCAAAGCATTTATTATTTCTGTATTTACTAAAGGTTCATCCCCCTGAATATTCAAAACGACATCGGCATCCATATCCGTTATGACTTCTATAATCCTGTCCGTGCCGGTTTGATGGGTATCTTTGGTCATAACCGCATTAGCCCCAAAATCAATACATGCATCGTATATTCTTTTATCTTCCGTAGCTATAATAACGTCAGAGACTATTTTAGATTTTATAACGCCTTCATAAACATGCCTGACCATGGGCTTGCCCGCAATTAGCGCAAGCGGCTTTCCTTCGAATCTCGTAGACTTATATCTGGCCGGTATAACCGCAACTATTTTTTTCACTATGTAAATATTCTATTATAAACAAATTAAAATTTAAATCTCTATTTTAATCGGGCGACTGAATTCAACTCTGACACATTACTCTTTACTACGGTCTTGTTATATAAACGTCGTATCCGTATTTTGCTATAACTTTGGCAAAATTAAAAGCATCTTTTAAATTTTTAAATTTGCCAAATACGACTTTGTAATAAAATATCCCTCTAACGTCTTTTGTCGTCAAATGAACTCCTGGAACAAATCTCTTCATAACGGATATTTTATGCAAGGCTTTTGCTTTTCTCGTATAGGCGGCAAATTGCAAAATATAGCCGGAAACAGGAGGAATATATTTTGCTCCATGATATACGTTTAAGTTTGTTTTGTATGCAGATAGAGAAACCGGATTGACCGGATTAGGGCCTAGATACTGCACTCTGACCAATGCCGTTCCAGGACCTATCATATTAATGGCTCTGGCTGCGGCATAGGAAAGGTCCATAATTCTGCCGTCAGCGTACGGCCCCCTGTCGTTAACAAGAACTTCCACGCTTCTATGGTTTTCGAGGTCGGTAACGTAAGCGTAACTGTCAAGCGGAAGCGTTAAAGATGCTGCTGTTAAATCGTACATATTATAAATCTGTCCGCTTGCCGTCTGCCTTCCTTGAAAACCAGGACCATACCACGACGCTACCCCTATTTCCACATTGTGCGAAATTTGCTTTGGAGGGTAATGTCCCAACGGCGGCGCATACATTCCCCGTTCCGAATAACCGCCTATTATATATGGAACGCAACCGGAAAAAAATACGGCCGGCATTAAAACAAAAAACATTAATATCAATTTGAGAAAATGCCGCATAAACGAGCCTTCTCTACATTTTAAGGGGGCAGATTTAAAATCTGTCCCCTTAACTGAATTAAATTTTTTTATGTATCTTATTTTTAAGCATTATTGCAGGTATTATTCCTATTAAGCAAATGATGCCGGCCATGATAAAAACATCGTCGTAAGACTGCACCGTTGCGAACATTTTGACTATTCCGTCGATAATTCCGAGTCCGGGGTTTATTCTTGCTGAGTTCGCTATAATTCCGGTGTATGTTTGAAATGCGCCGGGCGAATTAAAATGGGACTGGATTTTTAAAAACGAAAAGTTTTTATCGTTAATTGTATCCCCATATCTTGTAAGATAATAAACTTTTCTGGTAGTTAGATAATCGGTAAAAAAAGCGATTCCAAATCCTGAGGCAAGTCTCATGGTAACAGGCAATAGCCCCGAGGCTTCAGGTATCTGCTCAGTACTGACTGAGTTTAACCCTGTACTCATTATCGGGGAATATAGCATTCCAAGTCCTATCCCCCTTATTATAGACGGATAAATTATATCCCAGAGGCTCGATTGCGTAGATAAATTCCAATACATAAAAAGCGATATTCCGGTAAGGAGCATTCCGAAAACTATAAAATATTTAGGACCGAATTTGTCGGCCCACTTTCCGAATAAAGGCGCGGACATGGCGATAGCAAAGGCTGAAGGCATCATAATAAGTCCAGTCGTATAAGGAGTGTAATTCATAATGTTTTCGAGATATACCGGCATTATAAAAAGCGAACCGAACAGCGCTATTGCCCTAACGGCATTTATCAATGTTATTATCGTAAAGTTGTAATTTTTAAAAATCTTTGCGTCGATTAAAGGTTGTTTAATAAACTGCTCGAATAAAAGATACAGGATAAATCCCAAAGCGGCCAGCATTTCGCAGATATGTATATAACTTGACGACCACCCTTTATTTTGCCCTTCGTTGAAAGCTACTAATATAAATGCGACTGCCATCGAAAAAAAAGAAAAACCTATAAAATCGAAATTAGCTTTAAAATTAGGCATGCCTTTATCGTTTTCCAGTATTATCAATATTCCTATAAGCGTTATTGCCGCAATGGGCGCATTTACGAAAAATACCCATCTCCACGTAAGATGATCAGTAATCCAGCCCCCAAGGGTCGGCCCTATAGCGGGAGCCGCCATTGCTCCTATACCCCATATTCCCATCGCTCTGCCTCTTTCGTGAGGCTCGAATACTTTCCCGAGCAAAGAGAGTCCGAGAGGAGCAATGCCTCCACCGGATAACCCCTGAACAATACGAAAGAAAATAAGCATATTAATGGATGTTGCAAAACCGCAGGCTATGGAAGATATAGTAAAAAAAGTAATGCTAAGCGCAATAGGGATTTTCAAACCTATTTTTTTAATGATAAACGTTATAGGCATTATTATAACTGCCGTTGCCACGTTATATGCTATCATAATCCAGTCGACGTCTTCCAAATTGACGCCGAGGCTAGACATTATTTTAGGAATGGCTATGGTTACTATGCTCATATCGAGCATTACTATAAAAAAAAACGCTACAAGAAGGATAAGGACAAGATTTTTATATTCTTTTGAATACATTTATTTAATAATAACTTCTTCTTCGACCGGCACCGAAACTCTATCGGCCATAAGATAGCTTCTTATGTCCGTAACGTTATCCATGCTGTTGCCTTTTACGGAAAGAATCACATAAGAATAAAAAGGCCATGACGCATTTACGTCAAAGTTAGAAGGAATAGCGGGGTGGTTTGGATGCGTGTGGTAAAAACCCAGTATATCGAGATCTTCTTTAACGCATAATTTATCCATTCCCAGAATATCCTTAGGTTCGATTTCGAAACTGTCCCAAGTAATTCTGCCGTAACGATTCCCGGCAGGATAAGCTTTAACGACAATTCTGGAGTCTTTTTCAATTTTTCCCAAAAGTCCGCCGCATGCTTCGTAAGGAAAGGCTTCTGCAGCATGTTTTTTTATTATTTCAAATTCGAAATTTGGAATTATTATGGACATTTTAGCTCCATATTTATCATATTACATTATATACTATATTTATACCGTATTTTATTATATTATTTCGTTAAATACCCTGGTCGAAAGGTATCTTGACCCCGTGTCCGGAAGGACGGTCGCAAAATTCCCCCTGTATTTGGCTGCAAGTTTCTGTATACCGTAAACGTTTGCCCCGGAAGAAAAACCGCACAAAATTCCTTCATCTTTTATAATTTTTTTAAGCATCGAATAGCTGCCTTCGGTATCAACCTTCACGAAATCGTCTATTATTTTATTTTGGTCGAAATTTTTAAAATTTAAAGAATAGTTATATTTCCAACCTTCTATTCCGTGCATTTCGTTATCCGGCACGACGGCAATAATTTTAATATTGCCGTTATATTCTTTAAGTCTTTTACCTACGCCAAGAATAGTCCCTCCCGTTCCTATTCCTGTTACAAAGTAATCGATATTGCCGCCGGTCTGTTCCAAAAGTTCTATTGCAGTGGTTTCGTAATGCGCAATTGGATTAAAAGCATTATTATATTGGTCGGGCATATAATACAGGCCCTTTCCTCTCTTTTCGTATTCTTCCACTGCCCTTTTTATCGCTCCGTCATGGCTTTCTTCCGCCGGAGTAAGGATTAATTCCGCTCCGTATAAACGCATAATCTTTTTTCTTTCTTCGCTCATATTGTAAGGAGCGTAAATCTTAACTTTAATGCCGAGCAAAGCTCCTATCATCGCGTAAGAAATGCCGGTATTGCCCGACGATGAATCTATTATGGCTGTCCCCTCTTTTATCAAACCGTTCAGAAGGGCGTTTTTTATCATATACAGCGCAGGCCTGTCTTTTACCGAACCTCCTGGATTAAGCCCTTCTAGTTTTGCGTATAACCTGGAACCGCAGGAGGAAGGATTAATTATTTTATTTAACAGAACGGCGCCCGTTTTGCCGATGTTAGATAACGGGCTGAAAAGATTAAAAGGATAAGCGTTATTTTTTTCCATCTTTTTCGACAATTATTTCATAATCGGTATCGTTAATTTTGTTAATGGATAAAACCTTATGCCCCTGTTCCTCCATAGAGCGCGGGACGTTTCTTATTGCAGGTTCGTAATCGACTATTACCCGCAAAATTTCGCCTTTCTTCATTTTTTCTAATGCAAGTTTCGATTTTACGAAAGTAAAAGGGCATATTTCGCCTTTTATATTTAATTCGCTTTTTTCTTTATAATCAGACATTTATTTTTGCCCCCATTTATCAACTTTTAAACTCGCACAAGTCGCCGTATTCTATTAATTCAAAAATCGTCGGATTTTCTCCGCATAGCGGGCATGTTTTATCCTGCCTCAGTTTCATTTCGGTAAATTTCATATCGAGAGCGTCGTATATAAGAAGCCTGCCGTTTAAAGTATGTCCTATGCCGAGAATGATTTTTATCGCTTCGTTTGCCTGAATCGCCCCTATTACGCCGGGAAGAACTCCTAAGACTCCGGCTTCCTGACAGCTTGGAACCAAACCTGCAGGCGGAGGCGCCGGAAAAAGGCATCTGTAACAGGGTCCTTCTTCAGGCAAAAATACCGTAGCCTGCCCATCGAACCTGAAAATTGACCCATATACGAGGGGCTTTTTCATAAAATGGCAGGCATCGTTAATAAGAAATCTCGTAGGAAAATTGTCCGTAGCATCTATAACGACGTCGTAATCTTTAATAATATCATTAATGTTTGCGGCATTTATTCCTTCCTTATACGCTACGACTTTTACGTCCGGATTAATGCGTCCTATCTTCTCTTTCGCCGAATCGACTTTGTATCTTCCTACGTCGGATGTTCCGT
The DNA here is from genome assembly GCA_027319095.1 of bacterium. GTDB lineage: Bacteria > SZUA-79 > SZUA-79 > Acidulodesulfobacterales > Acidulodesulfobacteraceae > Acidulodesulfobacterium_A. The sequence continues at coordinate 91,212 of DAHVNW010000002.1, forward strand.
GCCAAATTTGCCTTTGGAGGTTAGACAAATCTACGGTATCGTAATCTACTATTCCGAGCGTTCCTATTCCCGCCGCGCCAAGATAATATCCGCACGGAGCGCCGAGTCCTCCGGCTCCTATAAGAAGGACTTTAGATGCAAGCAATTTTGCCTGCCCTTCGCCGCCCACTTCCGGCAATATAATATGCCTTGCATACCTTTTTATCTGCTCTTCGCTGAAATCCAATTTGTCTTCTCCCCAAGTTAAAATTTCGTTAAAACGTTAAACAACCGATTAAATCTTTACTCCACTACGTCTAATACTATCGGCTCTACCGTCACGTTTTTAGATTCGAGGAATTTGACCGCATTTTCTATATCTTTGGGTTCGCCTTCAAACTCTATCGCAATTATACCTATATCGTTCGATATACTGGCGCTTCTAATATTAGTAATTACGTTATAATTTTTCCCTACGAGATAGATTAATGGTTCTTTAATTACTTCCTGCGGATAATTAAGATAAAATTTTTTTTTTTCGGGAACCCCGCCCGCTATTGCCGGTATTATAG
>DAHVNW010000030.1 GCA_027319095.1 bacterium
TTATTATTTATCTAAATTTACATTTATATTTATCTTAACATAAGATTATGTGTAGAATATTACATAATTATATAGTCCATATATTTAATTCCATATGTTTTTATAGCTTTTAATCAAATAAAGGCATAAAAAAATAACCGTACAAAAATAACCGTACAAAAATAATTGGACAAAATTAACCGGACGAATTAACCGGACGACTTGAAATTTCAAAAATATGCGTTATAATTAAATTAAAGAAAGAAAATAAATTTGAGGCAAAGGAATTTAAGAATATATATTTATTATGCAGCATGCCGCCGTCAGTCAGTTTAATGCTTAACTTTAAGCACATTGGACGTTAAAAACCAGTGACTGCTACGGCGGTATTTTTTTATTTCGAAAATACGAATTTGCCGTAATATTTCCCCCTAGTCTTGCCTAATGCCAAACTCAGTCAGGCGATAATTCGCAGAGATATTTTCCCCGAAAAATGATAAAATAATTATATTATGGAGTTATTTAATCTAGTTTCGGAAAACAGTCCCGCCGGGGACCAGCCTCAGGCGATAAGTTCTATAGTAGAAGGCATAAAATATAAAAATTTCAGGTATCAGACGCTTCTGGGAGTAACGGGCTCCGGAAAAACGTTTACAATGGCCAACGTAATCAAAGAATTACAAAGGCCTACGTTAATAATTGCCCCCAATAAAACTCTTGCAGGACAGCTTTATTCCGAATTTAAAGAATTGTTTCCAGAAAACGCCGTCGAGTTTTTTATAAGCTATTACGACTATTATCAGCCTGAGGCCTACGTTCCTTCAAAAGACCTTTATATAGAAAAGGATTCAGCAATAAACGACCAGATAGATAAAATGAAGCATTCCGCGACGCGCTCTATTCTTTCGCGGCGGGATGTCATAGTTGTAGCTTCGGTTTCGTGTATTTACGGCCTCGGTTCTCCGGAAAGTTATAAAAACATGCTTCTGGATGTTAAAAAAGGAGACGAAATAAATTTAAGCGACGTTTTGGAAAAATTGACCGACATAAGATATGAAAGAAACGACGTAGATTTTTACCGCGGGACGTTCAGGGTTAGGGGCGACATAATAGACATTTTTCCGGCATACGAGGAAGAAACTGCGCTCAGAATAGAATTTTTCGGCAACGAGATTGCAATGATAGCCGAAATCGACCCGTTGAGAGGGACGATAGCAAGAAGGCTTTCTAAAGCTGCAATTTATCCGGCATCGCATTACGTAGCCGACGAGGTTACCATGAAGAGCGCCGTTAAATCGATTAAAGAAGAATTGAAAGAAAGATTAATAGAACTTAAATCGCTCGGCAAACTCGTAGAAGCGCAAAGACTTGAGCAAAGGACGATGTATGATCTCGAAATGATGCAGGAAATGGGTTATTGTTCGGGCATAGAAAATTATTCGAGGCATTTAACCGGCAGAAAAAAAGGCGAACCGCCTCCGACCCTTTTAGATTATTTTCCCGAAGATTTTATTATTATGATAGACGAATCTCATGTGGCCGTTCCGCAGATAAGGGGAATGTATAACGGGGATATTTCAAGAAAGTCAACGCTAGTCGAATACGGTTTCAGGCTCCCCTGCGCTTTAGACAACCGCCCCCTTAATTTCGAAGAATTTTCATCCCATATAAAAAATTTGATTTTTGTTTCGGCCACTCCAGCCGAATATGAGCTTAGCGTAAGTTCAAAAGTAGTCGAACAGATAATACGCCCGACCGGATTAATCGATCCCGAAGTAGAAGTAAGACCGGAAACAAATCAGGTGGACGACATAATAGGAGAGATTAAAAAAACAGTTTCGGGAGGCGGCAGGGCGCTTGTAACTACCCTTACGAAAAGAATGTCAGAAGATCTTGCCGAATTTTTAATCGACAGCGGGGTTAAAGCAAAATATTTACATTCCGATATCGATTCGCTTGAAAGATTTAAAATCATAAGAGAGTTAAGATTGGGCGAGTTCGATGTTTTGGTAGGGATAAATCTTTTGAGAGAGGGACTCGATATTCCAGAAGTGGAGCTTATAGGAATATTGGATGCCGACAAGGAAGGTTTTTTGCGTTCCAAAACGTCTTTAATTCAAACTATAGGAAGGGCGGCAAGAAATATAAAAGGCAAAGTTATATTATACGGCAATCAAGTGACCGATTCGATGAAATTTGCCATGAGCGAAACCGAACGCAGAAGGAAAATGCAGGAAGAATATAATAAACGCAATAATATAACTCCTAAATCTATACAAAAAAATATAGGAGGGCTGCTTACTACGATTTTCGAGCAAGATTATATCGATTTGTCAGGGGGATTCGATGAAAATTCGCCGCTGATAATTGACCCTAAGGAGGCCGAAAGAACAATAAAAAATTTATCGAAAAAAATGAAAAAAGCCGCTAAAGAACTTAATTTCGAAGAAGCCGCGCGCCTAAGGGACGAAATCAACAATATCAAAAAGAATATGCTATTGATGGATGCCGTTTAGCCGCTTAAGCGCCGGCTTAATTTTTTCTATTTATTTATTATTTCGTGATTTGTTAGCGCTATATAATAATACGAATGCTATATGAGTGTTGATATTAAAAATATTCCGCAATCGCCGGGCGTTTATATTATGAAAAATATAAACGGGAACGTCATTTACGTCGGCAAGGCTAAAAATTTAAAAAAAAGGGTCTCGCAGTATTTTTCCGGTAAAAACCAAGGGGTAAAAACGGAGCATCTCGTTTCGAAAATCCACGGCATAGAAACTATAGTATCCGGCAACGAACTGGAAGCGTTCCTTCTTGAAAATACCCTTATAAAGCAATATAAGCCGAAATACAACATAAGCCTGAAAGACGACAAATCCTATCCGTATATAAAAATATCGGCTTCCAAGACGGGTTTTCCTTATATATATAAGACAAGAAACCTTAAAAAAGGCGATGGAGAATATTTCGGACCTTATTCGAGCGCATTTGCCGTTAGCGAAACTGTAAGGACGGTAAACAGTATTTTTAAAATGAGGACCTGCACAGACGGCAAATTTAATTCTTGCTCCGTTAATAGAAAACCGTGCCTTTATTACCAGATAAAACGATGCTCCGCTCCATGCTGCGGAAATATCGATAGCGAATCTTATAAAAAAAACGTCGAGGCGATAAGGCTTCTTTTGAGCGGTAAAAACCGGCAGTTAATTAAAGAGATTAAGCGTTCTATGAACGAATGCGCAAGGAGGTTGGATTTCGAGGGCGCGCTTAAGTTGAGAGACAGGGTTAACGCTATAATAAAAATAAACGAAAAGCAGGCGGTAGTCCTTAAAGAGGAGAAAGATATCGACGCAGTAGGATTTTATTCGAAAAGCGACAAGCTGGACGTAGTAGTCCTCGTTATAAGAAACGGCAGGCTTACGGGAACTAAAAATTTTTTCTTTAAAAACGTTTATTTAAACGACAAGGAAATGCTATCGGCTTTTTTAAGCAGGTTTTACGCTAAAAATTTAGAAACAAACGCAGACATACCGACGGAAATATTAATACCCTTAAAAATAGAAGAAGACGATAAAAATGCTATAGCCGGTTACATAAAGCGTTTTTCTTCCAAAAAAGCGAAAATTTTAGCGCCTGAAAGTATAAAAAGAAATAGAGACAGATACGAAACTATAGCGGCAATGGCATCGGAAAATGCAAAAAAAAACTTTTTTGAAAAAACAACCGGCGGCTTACCGGATTTAAGTTTGCAGGAAGGACAGGAAGAAGAGAGAAAACAAGAAGTACGTGGAAAGCGGGAAGAAGAGGAAAAACTATGCGAACGGAATGAAATAAAAATATTGATTAAATTGCAAAAAATACTCGGTTTAAAAAAAATTCCTGAGGTTATCGAATGTTTCGATATATCCAATATTTCCGGAACGTATGCCGTCGCCTCAAAAGCCGTCTTTAGAAGCGGCAAAAAAGACCCGGCTTCATATAGGCGCTACAGGATAAGGTCTAAAAATACTCCGGACGATTATGCGATGATGTATGAGGCTTTGAGCAGGCGGTTCGATAACGCCGTTAATGGAAAAGATCCTCTGCCGGACGTTATTATGGTTGACGGCGGAAAAGGACAGCTTAACGTTTTAGCGGGAACCGCTAAAAATTTTACAGGAAAAGGATTTATAAATCAGGAACATATGCCGGCGCTTATAGCTATTGCAAAATCGAAAGGCGGGAAAAATTTGAAGGACGCTAACGCTAAGAGCGCTAAGAATATAAAAGTCACAAAAGACTTTCAAAATGCGTTTGACAAAGGGGGCATATCCCCCGCATATTATTCCGAAATAGATAAAATTTATCTTTCCGGCAGAAAAAACGAGGTAAATTTTGCTAAAAACAAAGACGCAGTGTTCATGCTTATGCGATTAAGAGATGAAGCCCACAGATTTGCAGTTTCTTATTTTTCTAAAGTTAAAACGAAATCCTTAATTACTTCGGAGCTTTTAAATATAAACGGAGTAGGAAAAATAATTTACGGCAGTTTAATTAACAACTTAGGCAGCGTGGATAATATAAAAAAAGCTTCTATGGACGAATTAGCGGCAGTTAAGGGCGTCCGCAAAAAAACCGCGGAAAAAATTTACGATTATTTCCATAAAACAAAAAAGTAAAAATTAAAGCATGTATTCGAATTCTTTTAATTTTTTTATCAGGAAATCGTTATCCGTCCGCTTTTTAACGGCTATTCTGAAATATTTATCGTTCAATCCGTAATAATCTCCGCAGTATCTTATTAAAACGCCGCAACCGAGCAAATAGTTTTTTAAATCCATGGCATTAAATTTATCGCTTTTTATTTTTAAAAGTATAAAATTTGCCGCGCCGTGTATTATTTCTAATGATTTTAATCTTTTAAGCTTACCGTATAATTCCGTTTTTAAATTATTTATGGAACTTAGGGTATTACCGATATAATTTTCGTCCCATAAGGATTCTACGGCTATTTCAGCGGATAGGGACGTTATTTTCCAAGGGGCAGCAGTTCCGCCGAGCTTTGCGGTTATGTCCGGATTTGCGAACACGTATCCAAGCCTTTGACCCGGCATGGCAAAAAACTTGGTCATAGACCTGATTATAATTAAATTGTCGTAATCCCGCATTTTTTTTAACAGCGATTTTGAAGAAAATTCTTCGCAAAAATCCATGAAGGATTCGTCTAAAACAAGAAAGGCGTTTTTATTTTTTATAAGATTTAACAGAAATTTTATGACTTCCTTATTTATTATAGTTCCTGCCGGGTTTGACGGACTTGCGGCAAAAACTACGTCGTTTTTGCCCAGAGTTTCTATATTTTTTAAAAGACTTGAAAGGCTTTTGCCTTTAAGCTCGAAGTTGCAGGAACGACATGTTTCGATATGAATTATTTTAGATTTTTCGGCTTTTGCCGCCGCCGCTCTTTCATATTCGGAAAAAGACGGTTCGACTATGACGGTGGTTTTAGGATTTAAAAAATTTATAATATTAAATATAAGGTCGGTGGCGCCTGCTCCCGGCAGTATATGCTCTTTGCCTATGCCGTGGTAGCGGGACAACGCGGCAATAAATGGCTCTGGATATATTTGCGGATAATTTTGAGTAAAAAATTTTAACTTTTTGAAATCTTTTAAAATCTTCGATGCATTTGGGCTTAACCCAAAAGGATTAATATTTGCGGAAAAATCTATAACTTTGTTTTCGTATCCATATGGCAAAATCATTCCGCCGTGATTACAAGGCAAAAAAGGCGATTTTTTTTTATGCTTTGGCAACTTTTTTAGCAAACAATGACTTGCCTGCGGCTCGTGAGAACAGTTCCAAAAAGCCTGCCGACGTTCTTATGGCTTCGGGAATAATTCTATTCATAGAATTAAAATATTCTATTTTCGTTTTGGCGTAAAGCAATTCCGGCAAAAACATAGAAGAATTATGGGCGTTGTAATCTACCCATCCAAAAGGGCGGTTGTCCCTGTAATGGCCTTTTAGCGTTTTAAATCTATATATGCCGCTCTCTAACTTTAAATCTACGTCTAAATAATTTGCAGACATCCATCTCTCAAAAATTATATGTTTTTTAAGCGCCAGGTTGGTGGTATGGAAAGGAATGCATAAATCCTGGACGAGATGTACCGCTCCGCCGATGGCGACCAATGATTTTTTAATTTTTCCATGTTCCCAATCTTTTAAGGCGATATTAAAAAGTTGGACGCATTTTGTTCCAGCGTCTGAAAAGCCGCTGACATAGCCGGCATGAGAATGCGGATATAAATAATGACCGCCGAACCAGTGGATGCGTAATTTTTTTATTGCGAGCCTGTCGATTATGTAGGAACCGTGCTGCATTAATTTAATCCTTTCTTCGTATTTTAAATACGAAACGTCTGGATTAAAAATAGTTTTTATAACATCGCTTTTAGAATCGTTATATAAAAGTTCGAAAGTCTTGTTTATGCAATAATTATGTAGTTTGGGCTGCATATTTATAATTATATTTTTTTATATTATATTATATTATATTTTGAATTTTTTAAAAATAAAAAACCGATATAATATATATATCATATTTATATTATATTTCAATACATTATTTAATAACGTTTTAAATTTATTGCAACATAATCTTATAATATTATATAATTAAACAATATAATTATAAAGAAAAAACAGCCGCTAAAATTAAAAGGAGGAGAAAAATATGGCTTTACTGGAAGAAAAGGATTCCGAATTCTTAAAAAAAGATTTTAAGGAAAAGTTGAAGAATAACGTTAAGCTGATATTTTTTAAATCGGAAGATGCATGCCTGTATTGCAAAGAGGTCAAAGATATACTGCTTGAGGTTTCCGGCCTTAGCGATAAAATAACTTTAGAAGAATACGACTTCGATAAAGATAAAGAAAAAGTCAAACAGTACGGTATAAAAAGAACTCCCGCTACAGCGATAGAAGGCGACAAAGATTACGGCGTACGCTATTACGGCATACCGGCGGGACATGAGTTTATGACGTTAATTCATGGAATAATCAACGTATCTACAAAAGAAACGGGCCTTTCTTTAAAAACCGTCGAAAAACTTAAAGAAATTGTTAAACCATATAATATTCAAGTATTCGTAACGCCTACCTGACCTCATTGTCCGCCGGCGGCGGCTCTTGCTCATAATTTTGCGATTGTTAACGATAATATTACTTCCGATGTTATAGAAATTCAAGAATTTCCTAATCTTTCCGATAAATATGAAGTTTTAAGCGTTCCAAAAACTGTAATGAACGAAAACGGAGAAGTCGTAGGAGCGGTTCCTGAAGCGGTATTTTTAGGAAAAGTTATGGAAGGATATGCCGGAAAATAATAAAATAACGGAATTATGCACTTAATTATGCACTTGAAAAAGCAATCTATTACCGGTTCTTATTAAAAACACTATATTTGCCTTGTCAAGTGCATAACTCCGTAAAATAATATTATTAAAGCGAGGAAATATACTAATCAATTCAGGTACTTATTAAAGTTATAAGCATTTTTTACAGTGGTACAATAGGACAGGAATATCGGATTTTCTTACCACGCTTTCGGCCATAGAACCGAGAACTAATCTTGTAAAGCCTTTTTTACCGTGTGTTCCCATAATTATGAGGTCGTGGCCTCCTTCTTTTATCGCTTCGAGTATCATGTTTGATGGCTCTCCCCGGGTTAATATGGTATTGACTTTTATACCTCTTTTTACGCATTCGTCTTTAAGTTTGCTTAACACAGGTTTTTCTTCGTCTATTAAAAGGTCCAGATCATCAATGCCGCCTCCCGATAAATCGCCTATATTTTGCAGCACTTGAATGTCTATTATGTGGATAAAAGTTATTTCCGATTTAATTTCGGAAGCAAATTCGATAGCGTTGTTTGCGGCGTTCATGGAAGTATCGCTGAAATCCACAGGACATAAAATTTTTTTAAACATTGGCATCTCCTTGTAATGATATTTAATGATATTGGAATAATTTATAATTTTAATGTCGGAATAATTTTCTGGAAATATTAATATATTTTATATAACAATTTTAGCGGTAAAGTCAAGAAAAATATCTTGCCCAAATCCCGATTTATAAATTTATTTTCTGGCATTTTTGTCCGCATCGAAGATACGCTTCGATTAGCTTGCGGGAACCCGGATTTATTTAGCATTTAAACTTATAAATATTTTATAAACAGGGATTTGGGTTTTATATTTATTAAATAAATTATAATAAAAATTGATTTTTACGGCCAATAATGTATAATAAAGATATAATTATAGCCGCTTAAAAAATATTCAAATTTAAATGAGGCGCAAGAGTATGTTTAAAAATTTTAGATTTATGCGCATAGTATTGCCGTTTTGCCTTCTTTCTATTTTAATCTTGCAGGGGGTCGCGGTTGCTTATCCCGAAACGGCTGCGCATACTAAGCATAAAACGCATAGCAAAGGTAGTGGCGGAGAGTATTATACCGAAGGCAAGATGTATATAGTTCTTAAAATGTCAAAAAATCTTAAGGCATATATAAACAAAGAAAACCAGAAAGTATATTATTATTACAATAAGAATTACTATTTTTGGGCAAATGGCATATGGTTTAACTCCAAAGAAATTAACGGAATGTTCGGCATAACGCCGCAAGATGAAATACCGCGCCCTTTGAAGCACGGCCCTATTTTACGGGTTAAAAGGAAAAAAATCCCCGCTGGCTTTGCGGCTTTGAAAGTTCCGCCGAGACCTGTAAAAAAAGGATTTCCTAATGCGGCTACCGAACATTTATATAACCTTCCTCTGACGCTTCACGGATTGGTAATATATCAAAAAAGTTTTAATTTTAATAAGATAAAATAAATTAAATAAGTTAAATAACAAGAAAAATCGACGAATAAAATTTTTTATGGAATTTCTCAAAATACTCGAATATCCAGACCCAAAATTAAGAATAAAGGCAACTCCTTTAAAAATGGAAGAAATTGCGGATAATATAGGGCTAATCAAAAATTTGGCTTATACGATGTATAAGGCGGACGGAATAGGGCTTGCCGCAGCGCAGACGGGCATCAATAAACGAATAATCGTTTTAGACGTCAGCAGAAAATCCAACAAGGACAAATTATTTTCGCTTAACGAATCCGATATTCTTACGGCTAATAAAGACCTTATAATAGCCGTTAATCCCGAAATAATTTTTAAAGAAGGGAAAACTTCTTACGAAGAGGGCTGTCTTTCGATACCTGAATTTAACGCCGAAATAGAAAGATTTTGGGAGATAAAAGTTAAAGCGTTAGATATTTTGGGCAATGAATTTATCGTCGAAGCAAAAGATTTATTGTCGGTCGCCTTCCAGCATGAAATAGACCATTTAGACGGAATTTTGTTTATAGATAAGGTGTCCCAGCTAAAACGGTCGTTATACAATGCTTCTCTTAAAAAAAAGAAATCCGCAAGCCGGGAAAAAGAAAAAAGTTATACTTCCTAAAAATAATTTAATTAAATTATACCGTATGCCGTCCCATCTTAATATCGTATTTATGGGAACCCCTGAAATAGCCGCAGAATCTTTGTACCGTGTTTTAGAATTGGAGAAATTAGGAATAATTAACTTGAAATCGGTTTATACCAAGCCGCCGGTCTGGAATAATAAAAAAAAAGAATTTATAATTTCGCCGACGGAGCAATTGGCAAAAATGCGAGGAATAAAAGTCAGAACGCCCGAAAGGTTAAAGGACAATTTAGAAGAAACGGATTTTTTAAAATCGCTTGAGCTTGATTTAATAATAATCGTTGCTTTTGGCCTTATTCTGCCTTCCGAAATAATTAAAATTCCAAAATACGGGGTTTTAAACCTGCATCCTTCCCTGCTTCCCGATTTAAGGGGTCCAAGTCCCATACATTACGCGATATTAAAAAGAATGAAATTTTCCGGAATTTCTATAATGGCTATGGACGCCGGTATAGATACCGGTCCGGTAGCAGCGCAGCAAATAATTGAAATAGATAAGGACGAATCGTATTCAAGCCTTTATAAAAGGATGTCGTCAGCCGGGTCATTATTGCTTTCCGAGGTTATCGCAACCGTTTTTAAATTTAAAATAAACATGCTTAAATGCGGAATGTCTCAAGATTCGCCGGCTATGCGCTTTTCCGGTTTGACTAAACAGGTAAGGCAGGAAGATTTAAAAGTCGACTTTTTTACCGGCGACCCTTTGGATATTTATGCGAAATGCAGGGCATTTACCGAGGCCGGAAGCGCATATTTTATTTTTAAAAATAAAAACGTTAAGATTATCGAGGCAAGGTTGATTGTAGATGAGGATGAAGGTTGGATAAAGAATGAATGTTTTTGCGAAGCTGAACATGAGGTGGAACCGGAACGCGAGGAACGCACGCGGTCAGGAGTTTATGCTTATACGGCTAAAAACTTTATGTCGGACGAAATAAAGAGGGTATTCGGTTATTGCGATTATGCCGGTTGTTTTTCGGATAACCTTAGAGGCGAGTTAAAAAAAATAACTTTCGAGGCTTTACCCGGAACTATAGTAACTGCCGGTAAACAGGCCTTACTCGTTTCTACCGTTAAAAAAGGCGTATATATTCATCTGTTAAGACTTAAGCCTGAGGGAAAGAATGCCGTAAGCTATTTAGAATTCATTAACGGATTTAGGATAAAAGCGGGCGATTTATGCAGGTGAAAAAAGAACATATTTATTTTTTAAAAATTGTATCCGTTTCCATCTTAGTTATTTTGGCAGTATCGTCTTTTCTTTTTTGGCTGATATCCGGAGGATTGGAAAAAATTAGCCCCAATTTGCCGGCATATATATTTTTAGCTTTAGACGCGGTCTTATTATTCGTAATTTTTATTTTTTTAGCGGGGCTTGCAAAAAAGCAGGATAAACGCAATAACTCTTTTTTAATTTATCCCGCAAGATATATACTGATAAAAATTTTATATCCCATGGCTTTTTTTATAACTTCGATTTTCAGGATAAACAGGGATAAAATGCAAAGTTCGTTTATCGAAATAAACAATTTTCTGCTTTTTTCGTTAAATAAAAAGGCGGCATTGGACAGGATATTGATTCTTCTTCCCCATTGCCTTCAACTTCATAACTGCAAAGCGAAAATAACGGACGATATACATAACTGCCTTAATTGCGGAAAATGCAATATAAAAGAGCTTGCGACATTATCCGATACAAAAGGGATATTTATCGCAGTCGCAACGGGGGGAACTCTTGCAAGGAGAGTTCTCGAGGAAAAACACCCTAAAGCCGTTATAGCGGTGGCTTGCGAAAGAGATTTAAGTTCGGGAATAATAGACAGCTTCCCACTTCCGGTTTACGGTCTTACAAATATCAGGCCAAACGGCCCCTGCAGGGACACTCTTGTAGATGTCGAAGCGCTAAGAGGGCTTATAGAAAAAATTATTTTGAATAAACTTTAGCCGGTTTTTTTTTAAATCTTTTTCCTAATGTCGTTAATTCTTTTTGCTTTTCCCTGGCTTCTTTCGACTGTTCCGGGGGGGACCGGGGTTATTTTTGCCCTAACCCCGACAAGTTCGTATATTTTATGCGATATTTCGTTTGCTATCGAGTTGACCCTGCTTTCCCCGGCATTAAATATTTCCGCTTTAGGTTCTATTATTATATTCATTTTGTCGAGGAGGTTTTCGGTGTATAATTCTATTAAATAAACAGGCTCTATGTATTCGAGATATTCCGGGCGGAATAAAACCGATTCTATCTGGGACGGAAATACGTTTACGCCTTTTAAGATTATCATGTCGTCGGTTCTTCCTTTAATTTTATCCATTCGGACGAAAGTTCTGCCGCATTGGCATTTCACCCTTGTCAGTTTCGTAATGTCTTTTGTTCTGAACCTTATTAAAGGCATTGCATCCCTGTTTAAGCTCGTAATGACGAGTTCGCCTGTTTCGCCGTCTTTGAGGACTTCGTTTGTTTTTGGGTTTATTATTTCGGGTAAAAAGTTGTCTTCGTTTATATGCAGCCCGTCTTTATAAACGCATTCAAACGCAACCCCGGGTCCGATAATTTCGCTTAATCCGTAAATGTCGTATGCATCTATATTAAGGGAAGATTCTATCTTTTTCCTGAGTTCGTCAGACCATGGTTCGGCTCCGAATATACCTTTTTTTAATTTAATTTTAGACCGGTCTTTTACGTTTTTATTAATTTCTTCCGATAAAAACAGCGCATATGAAGGGGTGCAAAAAAGAACCGTCGCGCCTATATCCTGCATCATCGTCAGCTGCCTTTCGGTAAAGCCGGTTGACATTGGGATTATCATCATTCCTAACTCTTCGGCGCCGTAATGAAACCCTAATCCGCCGGTAAAAAGTCCGTACCCGTAAGCATTTTGTCCGATATCGTTTTTGGAAATTCCTGCGGCGCAAAAAACCCTGGCCATTAATCCCGACCATATTTTAATATCGGTTTTTGTATAGCCTGCTATAATAGGTTTTCCCGTGGTGCCTGAAGATGCGTGAATCCTAATCAAGTTTTTTACCGGACGCGAGAAGATTCCAAAGGGATATGCGCTTACAAGGTCTATTTTAGAAGTAAAAGGAAGATTTTTAATTTCATCTAAAGAATCGATTTTTTCTATGTCTTTAATGCTCTTTAAGCCGGATTTCACCAGCTTATTTTTTAAAAATCCTTCCGCCGCGAAAATTTGCCCTAAAGTTTTTTTTAACCGGTTTAATTGGAGGGTTTTAAGATCCGAAACGGCGATAGTTTCTTGCTTTTTTTCAAAATATCTTATTTGCATAATTTTTTTTACCCGTTAAAAATGCGTTTATATTTATATCTACAGTTTTTTTCGGAACGTTTTTTTTTATGGCATTTATCCATATTTCTTCGCTGATTTGGGTAAAAACAGATAGTAAGCCGATTAAAACTATATTAGAGACTTTTATATTGCCCAAATCCCGAGCAATTTTTTTATCGTTTATAAGATTTAGAAACTTGAAATTAGTTTCTAAAAACCCGGAAACCGTATAAATATCGGTTTGGCATTTGGGTGTCCAGGAAGGAATTTTGCCGCAACCCGACGATATTATAACCGTTTCTTCGCCGGCAAAATCAGGAGCGAACCTGGCGGTTTCGTAAATATCGAAGGAAAGCAGGATCGTCGCCTGATTTCCGGGTATTATCGGGGAATAAATCTTTTCGCCGTATCTAATATGGGTTGAAACGGAGCCCCCTCTCTGGGACATTCCGTGAACTTCAGAGGTTTTAATATCCATTCCGCTTTCGAATGCGGCACGGCTGATAATTTTGCCTGCCAGGACTACGCCCTGACCGCCTATGCCGCATACCAAGATATTGACGTTATTATTGCTGCAAGCGGTGTTAACCATTATTTTACTTCCTCGATAAAATTAAATACGCATATGTCTTTACATATCGAACAGCCTATGCAGGAATCGTCGATAAAAGGAATTCTTTTATCGTTGGAAGCATTGACTGCGGAAGACATAAGAATAGACGGGCATCCTGTTTGTACGCATAAATCGCATCCGTTGCATCCATCTACGATCTTAAACTTTTTTCCGAGGTCTAATTTTTTTGGATATAAGACGCATGGCCTGTTCGTTATTACGACGTTTAGGTTGTCGGAATTTAAAGCCTTTTTTAAAATATTAAATGTTTCTATGTAATCGTAAGGGTCTATGATATACGCTTCGTCTATCCCTATTCCTTCGATTATTTTCTTAATGTCGATTTTATTCGAAATAGATTGGCTTACGGAAAGATTCTTGCCCGTTCCGGGATGGTCTTGTCCGCCGGTCATTGCAGTAGTGGCATTGTCTAAAATAATGGCCGTAAAATTAGAATTATTGTATTTTGCGTCTATAAGCGAAGTAATGCCGGAATGGAAAAAGGTTGAATCCCCCAAAATGCCGACGGTTTTTTTGCCGGAAGATTTAGTCAGGGATAATCCCTGCGCCGCTCCGAATGCCAAACCCATAGATATGCAGCTGTCCATAGCGTTAAGGGGAGGCATAGCTCCAAGCGTGTAACATCCTATATCCCCCATAACGGGAACTTTTAATTTTTTAAGGGCGTAAAATACCGATGTGTGCGGACAACCGCTGCACAATACCGGAAGGCGCGGGGGAATGGATATTTTGTTTTGACTATGGCTTTGAGTTTGAATTTGAGTTCCGCTTTTGGAGTTTTTACCGAAATTATATAAAAATCCAGCCGCAACTAAACCCTGAAATACAATATCCGGATTAAGTTCTCCGTCGCGCGGAAAATATTCTTTTCCTTTTATGCCAATACCCATGGATGCAATTTCGTTCTGGATAAAAGGCTCAAGTTCTTCTATTACGACTACGGTTTCGACATTTTTAATAAATTCTTTAACGAGAATATCCGGAACAGGATAAGAAAAGGACAGCTTTAAAAATGATGCGAACGGCGCGGTTTCTTTAGCATATTGATATGAAATTCCGCTTGTTATTATTCCGAATTTCCTGCTGCGGTATTCAATTTCGTTCATGCCGGAATTATTGGAAAAATCGATTAAATATTTGAGTCTTTCTATAGTCGTTTTATGCCTTTTTCTGGCGTAAACCGGAACCATAACGAATTTTTCAATATCTTTTTTATAAGGCTTATTTAAGTGCGGGTTTTCGGCGCAGGTTAAACTTCCGCCTTTATTAAAATCGAGAGACGAAGCGGAAATTGGCACCGGAGCGGATAGTATGCTTCTGGAGTGGGATATTCTCGTGGTAGTTCTGATAATAACGGGCGTATCGAATTTTTCGCTTATATCGAATGCCGATTTAGCGAAATCGAAACATTCTTCGCCGTCGGACGGTTCAAGCATAGGAATTTTTGCAAACTTTGCATAAAATCTGTTATCCTGTTCATTTTGGGAACTGTGCATACCCGGGTCGTCGGCCGTAATTATAACCAATCCGCCTCGCACGCCGGTAAGGGCAACAGTTAAAAGAGGATCGGACGCGACGTTTAAACCTACGTGTTTGGTAGTAAACATAGATCTTTTATATCCTATAGAGGCTCCGATTGCGATTTCGAGGGCGGTTTTTTCGTTTATAGACCAGTTTACCGCCGTATCTTCTTTGCAGATTTTTGCAAGGAAAGGCAGGATTTCCGAGCTTGGAGTGCCGGGATAGCCGACCGCGACGTTAACGCCGGCGGCATTTGCTCCTAAGGCTATGCTTTCGTTTCCCGTTAAAAGAGAACTATGTTTGCCGAAATTAGTTTTATCCAAATATTTAATATCGATATTATTATTGTTGATGTAATGGAATAGCGGTTAATAAAATGAGAATTTATTAAAATTAGTGGGAACTATATGCTTGACAAATACGGGTCGCTTCGCATCTTTGCCTGAATAACGGATTGGCGAGCTACGCCGGACTTTGTCCGATTCGTGCAAGTTGGCTCAGTCAAAGATATGCTATCAATGACCCCCTATTCCGTCATTGCGAGCGAAGCGAAGCAATCTCAATCTATACGTATATGTTCCCATTAAAAATACCATATTGCTTTGTCAAGAGAATAATTTCGAAATTAATTAATCATTAAAATTAAA
>DAHVNW010000031.1 GCA_027319095.1 bacterium
TCCAGCTTGAATATATTTCGTTGTTTTAATCATTATTTCGAAGTTAAGTTTATCATTACTTAAACAAAATATCAAATAGCCAGGTTTATTTTATAGTTTGTTATGCTTTTCATAAGGGCAAATAAATCTTCCCCTCCATAAATGTTACCGCACGCCCGGATATGAGCACGCGGCCTTTTTCTTTTTCCACCTTGCATAATATTTCACCGCCCCGCTTAGAAACCTGCACGGCTTTTAAAATGTTTTTGTTCAGTCTGTCTGCCCAGTAAGGGGCAAGTTCGCAATGAGAGGAACCGCATACGGGATCCTCCTGAACGCCGAGTTTAGGCGCAAAAAACCGGCTGACGAAGTCCGCATTATCGCCCGGGGCGGTAACTGATACCCCGCGCAAACCGAGCCGGTTAAGCAATGTTTGGTCTGGAATGATAGAGCGGACGGTTTCTTCGCTGTCATATACGGCAATGTAATCCTGTGCTTCAAGCACCGTAACGGGCGTTTTTCCAAGTCCTTCCGTCAGATAATCCGGCATCACGCTTAATTTAGGCATATACAAGGGAAAATCCATCTCGAGCATATTTCCGTTTTTTCTAACCGTTAAATTCCCGCCTTTAGTTTTGAATGCAATGCAATCCGAGTGATATCCTATATGTTCGAATATTACGTGAGCCGCCGCAAGAGTTGCATGCCCGCACAGTTCTACCTCTTTAACGGGAGTAAACCACCTTAGTTCGAAGTTATTTTCGGAAGGCACGAAGAACGCTGTTTCCGACAGGTTGTTTTCTTCGGCGATGGATTGAAGGAGATTATCTTCCGGCCAACTCTGAAGAGGACAGACTGCGGCGGGGTTGCCGCCGAATACACGACCGGTAAATGCATCTACTTGGAATTGTTTGATTTTCATTTATTCAAAAAAATAAATCAGATACCTTTATTTATATGTAGCAGTTTCTATTATTCGTCGATTGTAAATTGCATGAATATTTTTAACGGTTTCTTCGTATGTCCTGCTGTCTACCAAGCATCTTGGTAGTTCAGGAGCTTCGGCGATAAAACCGCCTTCTTCCTAGCTCCAATATATTATATTTTTTTCTTAGGCATAGTAATTGCTTAAATTTTTAAATATATACCTAAACTTGTTTAAAAAGTTTGCTTACAAAATTATTTAACATATCAAAACATGGATTACTAAAATCCCAAAGGTTTTTTAACGCAGCTACGCCTAAAGAATTAACGTAATTTTTGCCAATAGCTTTTGTGGCGAGAAATGCTAGAACTCTTCCCTTTAGCTCCTTAAATTCTGCTTTATCTTTCTCTGATAATTTATTATAAGAACACTTTATAAAATCATCAATGCATTTATATATGGGATCGCTTTCTATAGATTTCAGACATAAAATTTCAATCATGCCTGAATCATTATTATTCGGCATAATAAAAATGCCTGTATAATTTTCACCATCTGAAATGATTTCTCCAGGTCCCCTGGGCACAGGAATAGGAATAGCTAAAGCTAAAGATTTTTCACGATTTATTTCCTCAATTATATTCTTTATACTTTGAAATGCACTGGACGCGTCTCCATCTTCTGCATCGCGAATAAATCCCAATTTCTTTATTTTTGAAAACTCGGGTGAATTTACTAGAGATTCATATTTGTCTTTAAATTTTTCTTTTCCCCCTATATCTATATATTGAACATTATCAATTTTTAAATATTTAAAATAGGATTCAAAAAAATTATATTCATCTTTGCCTTCTACCAAGAGAATATTAGGATATTTTATTTCAATCTTCTTTTCCTTCATAACATACAAGGTATATATAATTAAAATTTAACGAAGTTCAAAATTTCTCTCTATACCAGCCCTTAGCACTTCAATTGACGAAGAAAAAGCTTTATGGATATTATCAATCTTTTCAATCCTATACATTCTAATATCATCCATATCAGGCTCTATTTCAGAATAAATATCTGCAAGATACTCTATGCATTCATACGAATGCGTAGTAGCGATAACTTGAACGTCATATTTTTTGGTTGTTTCTATGATACCATGCCATAAATTTTTCATAGAACTATAATGAAGACCATTTTCAATTTCGTCTATTAATAAGACTCCTCCTTTGACCCTGCCAATATGTGCAAGAACAGACATGGTTCTTATCAATCCATCGCCCATTATATTTACAGGACTAAGTTCTTTAAGGCCAATATCGGCATATATTAGATTACCAGCGCCAATTTCTATGCTTTCAATTCTAGGTTCTATTTTTTTCATCACAGAAACAATTCCTTCTAATTCTTTTTTAATTTTTAAATCTCCGATAATTTGAATTATTTCATGGATTCCTTCTTTGGGATGTATATACCCTATCTTTATTCCTTCTTTGACAGGAAAGGATATAGTCGGCCTTGTTAAACTTAATTGAAAATTAAAATCCTGCTCTCCTATCTTATAAATGAGCTGAATTCCGCTAACAACACTATTCATAAAATTTTGTTGCCCTATTGAAATGTCTTTATGAATAATCTGTTCTTTTTCTTTTATAACATTTTGAATGACTGGAATTGATATTTCACGAGTTGGTATTATTTCTAACTTGTTAATATTATTATTAATAGTAGATCCTTCAAATATAATTTTAGATGAAAAATCGAAATCTTTAAAATTATATTTAAAATCTTCATCAGAAGTTAAAAGTATACCTCTTGTATTATTTATAAAAAAAGAAATACTTGGATTAGAATAACTAGACAATAAAAGTATGGCTTCAATAATAGAAGTTTTCCCGCAATTATTTTTTCCTACAAGAATATTAATTCTTTTTAAATCATTTAACTCTAAGGATTTTATGCCTCTAAAATTTTTAATTTTAAGAGAATTATAAATCATCGTTTCTTCTCCTTAAACTTTTTAAAATAATTTATAATTATATAGATTATTTCAATAGATTACCAATAAGTTTAAATATATTCAAGATAATTTAATCAACAATAATTAAAAAATAACTATGCTTCCATTACAAACTCCGCAACAACTCTTAAATCGCCTTCCGACACGTTTTCTAAAATTATCGACTCAAATTCATTATTATCAGGGGATAAAACAATCCGCTTATGTCGCCATGTACCGTCCGGCAGTTGCTCCTTCTCGCTATGATAGCGTTTTACCGTGTATTTCTGGTTCGTTTCCTGGTCCGCAACCTGACGGGATTCTACAAGGACAATCTTCCCGTCACGCGAACCGCCTCTTTCAGTCCTGAAGATACAATAACTTCCGTCTGGAATGGTCGGCTCCATGGAATGCCCCACGACCTTGGCTATAAACATATCTTTATTTAACTTTAACTCACTTTCAACTTTAGCCCAACCGGAATTTTCCACATATTCTTCCTTTCCAAAACCGGAAGCGGCGGCCTCTAAAGAATATACGGGAAGATAAAAAACAAATTTTTCGGATTCCGAAATGTCGTTATCTGAAACAATTTTTAAATTTGGATGTTCTTTTTCCTCTAACACTAATTTTCCCTTGCCGGATTTAATCGAGCTTAGTTGATTTTCACTTTCGTCTTCAAATATTGAAGGCAGGTCGTTAATAATTTCTACGGTTTTTACGCTGACTTTGACTACTTTTGCCAATAAATCGATAATATATCTGGGGTTATCCGACCACTCATTTGGGTCGTTTAGTATGCCACTGTCTTTGTCCGTCGAAACCTGATACCTTTCCATAACCCACTCTATTGCAGATTTGCCGTTCACTATATAATCGTAAGCTTCAAGCGGTATGTCTTTAAGTGTTATGTAAGAATTATAATATATCATACTCTTATCCACTGCTCCGTCTTTTTTGCCGAATTTCATTTTATCAACCTTATAATAAGGGCTTCTCTTTTCGCTTATATCTTCTATATCTGGATACGGCTCAATATCCTCGTAGTTTATATGCAAATTCATAAGTTTCTCACCTGCTTCACTGAAAGCCCAAAAATCTGGCGCAAAGGGTATGCGGGGTAACATTCTTTTTACAGTTGCGCCGAAACGCTCCTTATATTCAGGAGAATGTAATATCCCGTAAATGTAGTGAAATATATCGTCCTTATTTATTGATTCATCGGTATAATGTTTTTTAAATAAAAATAATGCTTCGTCGGTAATAGCATCACGGCGCATATATGATTCGGAGGTTGGTTCTTTTATTGTATTATTGTTTTCAAATAAGCCGTTTTCTTCATGTCGTTCGACCTTTTCATAGTAATAGCGGGGGAAACACTGACCGGTATCCATCATATGTAAATTTGGCATATAATCGGATGCTAAAGCAGAAAAAGGTTTAGATGCCCCTATTCCTGTAACAGCTATTACAATATTTTTATGTTCTGAATTAGGAAAAATATCATACATTTTGTATCCATCGCTAATAAAGCTACGATTGAGATATAAAAATTGTTTTGTGAACGGGCGATAAATACTCTTTACAATACAACCTTGTTTAAAATCGTGAAATTTCATTTTTTTAAAATCATTCCTTAATCCATTAGACCAGCTGATTTTTTTAGGGTCGGCATCAATAATATTCTCAATATTAATTTCTTTGTTATCTAAACTTTTATATTTTACAATATTATCATTGTAAGTTTTTATCATGCGTTTCATGTTATCTTCTAATGCTTGTTTTGAAAAATTATACGCCCAAGCATCACGATTTGTTCCAATGCCTCTTGAATATTGACTGAAAATAGCATTCTGATTTTTTTCTTTTTTATCGCCTAAGGCTATAAAATCATAAAATAAGGCATCGCTCTGGTTAATCCAATCTCCTGCCGCATTTGGCCCTATTTTTTGCAACGGTAAATTTTCAATGCTCTTAAATTCCGCGATAGTATTAAGTTTTTCATCTCTATTTAAGTAATCGCCTATATCATGGTAATATAATTCACACTCGCCTTTATGCAAGCCGTCTTTAATAAATATCGTAATGGCAACGGGGGTGCGGGAGCCAGAACCAAATATCTTTCCACCTTCCTTACGCGATACCTCCCCTGATGTTCGTTGATTACCCCGTAAATTAAAAATGTATATATGACTGAAATCCTTTACAAGGGTTTTCCTAATACCGTCCGCCGCATTGCCGTCTATAAAAGAACCGTTCGTTACAAAACCTATGACTCCTTTATCCTTGAGGCGGTCGGATGCCCAGCGGATAGCTCTTATATAAGAATCATACAGGCTATTCTTATTTGTAGCACTTGAAATTTCTGCGTAAGTTTCTTTTATTCTCTCATCAAGTTTAGGATATTTAATATTTTGATTGTTATCGTTAGCACTGGTTTGCCCCACCGAATAGGGAGGGTTGCCTAATATAACCCTTATATCCTGCTCTTTTTGCCTTTTTGCCCGTTTGCTGTTTGTCTCTGAAAATGCGTCAAATTTATTATTATCTTCAAACATCTGGAAGGTATCGGCGAGAACCATACCCTCGAAAGGCTTATATGTTCCCGTTAAGGAATGATAGATGTTTTCTATATTTACCGTTGCGACATAATAAGCCAAAAGAACTATTTCGTTGGCATGTATTTCGTTTTGGTATTTATAAGGTATGTCCTCAGGCTTAATAAGTCCCGATTGAAGCAGTCTCGTTATAAATGTCCCGGTTCCGGTAAATGGATCTAAAATCTGGACATTTTTATCTGAGAAACCTGTTCTAAAATGATTTTGTAATGCATATTCAACCGAATGTATTATAAAATCCACGACCTCTACCGGCGTATAAACTATTCCAAGTCTCTCTGACATTTTTGGAAATGCGTTTTTAAAGAATGTATCGTAAAGGTTTCTTATAACATCCTGCCTCGATTTGTCGCTTTTAACATAAGCTATACTGTTTTTTCTTACATTTTCGTAAAACCTTTCAAGGCCTTCCGTTTCCTTGGACATTGAATATTTTTCAATAATATCGGCAATTTCTTGCATTGCCTTTGCGACCGGATTATTTTGCGAAAATAAATAATCTGCAAACAATGCATCAAATACGGGACGGGTTATTATATGCTGAGAAAGCATCTCGATAGCATCTTCTTCGCTGATAGAAGGATTTATGTCTCTTTGCAAGCCATGCACAAATTTGTCGAAAGCCTTTTCAGCTTCATCGTTATCTTTTATAATACCGTTTATTCTAATTATTAGTTTTGCCGATATAGCAGCCGTGTCTTTTGCCCATTCCGCCCAGTATTCCCTATCTCCAAGTTTTTTAGGTACTATTGCATAAATTGCTTTTTCGATATTTTCAAACGGCAAAAGAGGTAATTTAAAATCCGTCATATCGGGACGCTGCGTTCTGCTTTTGCCTCCCCCGTCGAAAACCACCCTGATTTTTCTCCTGAACTCCGCCTCATCCACTAAACTTTCATCGTGAGAGCGCAGGGCTTTTAATACCTTCCATATTTCTTTAAATCTTTGGTTCGTGTCAACATAATCGTTATAATTATTTACATCCTGGTTAGGAATAGAAACCGGCAGTATAATATATCCATAATCCTTACCTTCCGACTTACGCATAACCCTGCCTATTGATTGGACTATATCCATTATGGATTCTTTTTTGTCGTAGAATATTACCGCATCTAATGCCGGCACGTCCACGCCTTCGGAAAGACATTTTGCATTTGAAAGTATGCGGCAATCGTTTTTATCTAAACTTTCTTTAAGCCAATTCAATTTTTTTTGCCTCACCATAATGTTCATAGTGCCGTCAACATGGTCCATATCAAAACCGGATTCAGACAATGAGCCTTCATGTAAACTTACCATTTTTTTAAACACTTTAGACATCTCCGTGGACGCTTTAATCGACTTAGAAAATGCAACCGCCATGCGCATATGCTTATTATTAATACTTTCCATTCCATTATCGTCGATAGAAAACAATTCCCGCCCCATTAAAGCCTTCCAACTTCCTATTATCTTTGTTGCAAGTTCCGTAGTAACGGCTTCATTTTCATTAATATTGTATTGATTAACTAAGTCCGCCATTTCATTTTCGTTCACAACTGTAATCATAACTTTATAATCGGATAGCAGGTTCATTTCAACAGCCTTTCCAAAACTCAACTCATAAAACTGTTTTCCGTAAATTTTTTCATCGTCCATAGAAAACAAAGAGGCGCTGGCTTCATCGGCTTTTTTCTTTACCGTATCGTTATAAATGCGGGGAGTGGCCGTCATATAAAGCCTCTTTTTGCCGTTGATCACATTATTGTCGTGTACCTTGACGAACTCGGAATCTTCCTCATTCAGCAGGGTTGCGCCCGTTGTGCGGTGAGCTTCGTCGCATATAATAATATCGAAAGAGCCGATACCTTGTTTTTGCGCATCCGATATAACCTGAATTGATTGATATGTGGATAATATAACGGTCATTCTGCCGTTATTAATGCTATTAACGGCTTGAACAAGTTTTTTGGCATCCGTTGTAGAGGGATATGCAAGCTCATGAACTCTTATATCTTCATCGTCTTTTCCAACTTTTGTATCGGAACAAACCGCAAAGGCATTAAACGGCTCATAAGCATCCGCAGTCCAGTCCCTCAGACTCTGAGAGACAAGAGCTATAGACGGCGCTAAAAACAGAATCCGTCCTTTCGGCGCATATTTCTCGCAGAGCCGCAATGCAGTGAGGGTCTTCCCAGTTCCGCAGGCCATAATAAGTTTTCCGCGGTCGTTATTTTGAAACCCATTTATTACCGATTCAATAGCCTCTTCCTGATGGGGTCTTAAGACTCTTTTAGGTTTAAGCTTTATTTCTTCCAGATTGCCTATATCAAAGAGGCTCCAGTCAACAGGGCTTTCCTCGAGGTTTTCAAGTGTTATCCTATGCGTTGATATGGTTTGATTTTGAAGAGCTTTTTCGGCTTCACTGCTCCAGTTATCGGTAGTAGATACTATCAAACGGTAATCAAAAGCTTTGTATTCTCCGTTAATTTTATATCTCTTGCCCGATGCCGTAAAAAATGAATCTATATCGGTTTTTTGCAAATTATATTCCCGGTCGAAAAATTTGCACTGCACAGCCCAATAATTTCCTGTATCTATCTCGCGGACAACCAAATCTATGCCGCTATCTATTCCTCTATCCGGACACTCGTCCCACTCTCCCCATGTCCATACCTTATCAATTTTATTTGCATATTCAGGGTCGGTTAATAAATATTTAGCGATTAATTTTTCGAAAAAAGAACCTTTATCTCTTGAACTTAAGGGTAGCTTGTTTACTTTTTCAAGGATATCGATAATTTTCATTAGACCCTCATTCTAATAGCTTATATTCGTTTGCTCTTTAAATATTTATCGTACAAAATATACGATTTATTTTTCGATCGCGTCTTTAGAAAACAATTTCAATACTTTCGCCGAAGGATATGTAGATAGAGATGCGACTCCATTTGCTAATTCAATAGGAAATAATGCCCCCTCATATCTATTGCTTAATATTTTAGGCAATGTTGCAATAATTCTTTCGAATGCAATTAAATTTGCCGATGATGGATTATTGACAAACTCCCCCTTTTCGCCAGTCGGTATATTGATTACCATTTTGTGATAATCATTATACTTTATAAAAACTTTAGCGCCATAATTAGTATCCTGACCATAAATACCTATTGAATTAGAATGTTGAATTTCACTTCTAATGTATTCATTATTCGGAATGAAAATCGAATAATTTGGAGCGGTATTTCCAATCAGCTGCAAATGGTCATAAAACATTCCGGATTTTTCTTGTCCAATCATTGCTATTTCTACTTCCGATTCTTTTGCAAATCTAAAAAAACGCCTTATCGGTGCTGCTAACTTAGCAAGCGTTGCTCTTAACGACAAAGGACCGTCTTTAATCATAAGACAGTTTTTAAGCACATCTTTATTTGTTTCCCAGAAATATCTTATCGGAGTAAATATCATCAATGTTTCATTTACGGACATATAATCTGACGCAACTTGATTTGGCGCAAAATCATCCTGCATATTTAAATGCAGTCCGAACATATCCGTAATATATATTTCGCCATTACATCCAGGGCATTTTCCTTTTTCTTCATCAAATTGGAGGGTTGCAACATTTTCCTTGCAATGTGGACAACCAAATTTTTCAAGTTGAGTTTTCGGCGTTGGATTCCATTTTTCGTAAACAAGCCATTTTAATGTTTCCATTATCGCACCGTCAATTGCATCATTAAGCCCTTTGTCTTTTATGGACTCGTAGATTATCTCCCTAACAGCGTGATAGATAGTCTTTCCAGGAATGACGGCATGTCTTAAAGGAAAAGCTGTAGCATGAAAAAGTGCAGAATCCGACATTAAATCTCTTATTGCAAAAGGATTCGGCGTTTCTCTGTCTAATTTTGAAATAGCATGTTGATCGATTTTAAATAATACGGTTTTTACGAACGCAATTGCTTTATGCGGCGGTTGTGGATTTTCAATTACTTGCAATGAACCGTCGGTTGAAAATATTATATTTGCTTCACTGCCGGAATTAGGTAAATCCTGCCATAAAATCTTTGAAGATACGGGCAAACAACAATTAGGGTCATTAAAATTTTTACATAACTGTTGAACCAAAGGACTTCGTATAACATCTAAGTGTCCAAGTTTACTTGCTTTTTCCGCAGGTAATCTATTTCCGCCTTGATACGGCATAAAGTTCTTCCTTATATTTTATTTTTTTGGAGAAAATTTTAATGCCTGCATTGATATAACAAAACGATGCGATCTTGTAAGCATTCTTATGTAACCTTGCGTTTTTGCACGTAAAATGTCATTTTTTAAACTTTCATAGGCAATATTAACCTTAGAAAGTTTATTTACATCGTCTTGAGAAGCTAAATGTGCAACAAAAAAATTCTCGGTCTGCGCCAATAGGTCTGATAATATTGTGGTCGGAGATTGCGTTGAATAAACCATGCCTATATGATATTTTGCCCCTTCTTTTGCAAATCTCCTATATATTTTAGTTTCGTCGCTGTTATCGTTATCTTTAAAAAGGTTATGTGCTTCTTCGAAATACAATTGAATAAAATGATTTCCTAGTCCATTGCTCGTAAACTTTTCCGTCTGACGCCTAAAAACAGCTTCAGATAGTTCACGTGAAAAATATTGCATAACAGCTTCATTAGCATTTCCAAGATCTAAAATTACTGTCCTGCCTTGATCTAAAAATTGGAGAATTTCATTTATAAAATTGCCTGCATTTTGGTCATGATATATCCTAAATGGTTGTAATAACGAAATTCCACTGCGTCCAGGCGCCGGTTCTAAAAATTCTAACATTGCAATATCATCTGCTTCAAAAAGTGGGTTCCCACTGCTTGAAATGAATACCCTATTTGAACTATTACCTCTTCTGAATCTTGCTATTATCCCCAGCTCTCTAACTAATTCGCTTAAATTGCTTGGTGGATCCGGAACTGGTGAATTTTCGCTACTATATACCGCATTCCTTAATTCTCCTTTGAATCCAGGATTAAACTGACTTGATATCCTGCCAATTGGCGCTAATTTCCTCAATTCAGCCTCATTTACTGGATATCCTGCTTTTCTTAGCACAGCCCAATACATCTGCAATTTTCTAGTCGCTCGTATCTTGTCGCTTCCCTCAACAAGTTGACGTACTTCTTCTAAAACAGGTAATTCAACACTGTTAAATGTTTCTATATATCCTGACGTTCGACCTGCATCTCTTAAAAGACTTGCGAGAACCATTTTGGATTGGCTCGGATTTTCATAAAAATTTAACTTTAAAGGCTTAGACGGGGTATTAATTTTAGGAGTCAACGCATATATCGAACAAACATCCGGATAAGCGGTTGCTATTGATCTATTATCGTCTTGTGGATTATCGTTTGCATATTCTCCATTTATATCAAAAATTAACTGTCCAACATTTCCCGTTTCTTTTGTGGTTTCAATTAAACTCTGAACAATTAATTTTACAACATTGCTTTTCCCAAGGCGTGTTTTGCCAAACATAGCGGTTCTACAGCCAAGAAAATCATCCGTCGAAAGAACAATATCAACATCTGGTTGTTTTTTATTTGGTAATGGAAGACGACACTCTGTAAATCTTAACTTTCCAATTTGAAATCTATGCTTATTAGGGACAAGAGAATTATTAACTAAGTCAAGCAGCTTATCGTCCGGCGCATATATAAGATATTTATGAGCGCTAACAAAATTGTTTAAATCACCGGAAAATTCAACTTCGTTAAGATTATATGGATGAGGATAATACATGCCGAGCACTCCTGTTTTAAGAGCACCCCACTGCAATTCGCTTTGAGTAAACACATCAAGTTCGGGCATTGATTTCTTTTGAAGTTCAAAATACGTTTGTTGAACCTCACCAGATAAGGGCGTCGAAGCAGAATCCAAAACGCGTAAAAGAGTAAAATGCGGCGGAATTGCAAAATTATTTTTTTTAGCAGGACACATTATAAGAAGTGAATTGCGAGGCACCCCGCCTACGGCTATCTTGAAGGGATCATTTGTAATTATAGTAATTTCATCATAACCGATATCCAAAACATAACCAACGAATCTCATCTGGTCATATTGTTTGCTTTTTTCAAAAGATTCTTCTTTTTCCAAAAAATCCCTTAAAATTCGCAAAGGATGGTTTTGAATAGCCGCATCTTCTAAAAATTTTTCCATAAATTTTCTCCTAATAATTACATATTAACACTTCTCCTGGGTTTTCAGATATTATTCCTGGTTTATGACCCGTGCCCTTAGCAAATGATATAATCTTGCATCCATAAAACAAAGATGTAATATCAATATGGCCAGATGTCGTCATTGCCCATCGTATACCTCTTTTCGTAGCTTTATTTAAACATCTCGCCAGTCTTTTGTGGCTGTCGTAATTAAATTTAGAATAAACGTAATGACTATGCCTAAGTTCTTTTTCACCAGGCTTATATGGTGGATCTAAAAAAATGAAATCTTTTTTGTTGCAGATCTCTATAACTTCCTCAAAGTCGCTGCTTATTAACTTAGCTCGTTTTAAAAATTCGGATACAGACAATAAAGTTTCTTTATTAACAACCCATCTTCTATCCTGTCCTCCGTAACCAACGTTAAATTGTCCATTCGAATTTTCTCGCCACATTCCTTTAAAACATGTTCGATTTAAATAAAGTGTCCTAGCCGCCCTATATGCCAGATTATCTTTTTTTTGACAATCTCTCACTAGGTAATAACCTTCCTTTGTTATAGGAAAGCCTTGAAATAGTTCCCATACCTTTAATGGATATTTTTTTAATCCTTTATATAGGTCTATTAAAACTGGATTAATATCCGATAATAACGCCTTTTGCGGTGCTAATGCAAAAAAAACGGAGCCACCACCAACAAAAGGCTCAATAAAAAACCCTTTTATATCTTCCGGGTTTGGAAGATGCGGCATAATATAAGATAACAATCTTTGTTTTCCGCCGGGATATCTTATGAATCTGGATTTTGGATCGACTTTAAACAATTTATCCACGTTTTAAAATATTTTAAGCTAAATAAAATATAAATAATTTAACATTTATTCTTATAAAAGATTTATTTAAAGTTCTTAAAGAGCAAAATTTATATAAAATTGCCACATTATATTATTCTAAATATTGTTTTGAGTTTGTTATACATTTTCTTTTCGTAAAAATTGACTCAAAATAATCCTCTTCTAACAATTTTACAATTTCTTTTATTTGCTTTTTATCTTTCGGAAACTTAATTTTATTATTTTCAATATTTTCAATTGTTATACCAAATTTTTTAGATATTTTATTTATTTTCTCAAAAGATACTACTTTTAGGACATCATTTTTAGTAAGAAGCGCAACTTTTTTGCGTATAACGGAATCAGAATTTTTAATAAACCAATCTATATCTTCACAAAAAAATAATTCATCTTTCGCAAAATTCTTTAAGTCTTCATCGGTAGCTTCTTTATAATATTCTGATAAATCAAATAATCTTTTGGCATTATTATACGAATTAAAAATTAATTTATTATCTTTATCTATAAATAACGCATCAATTCTATCATTAATGATAATGCCAGGTTCCGATAGTTTTGTAAAAGTATTACCAGAATGTATTAATGTAAATTTTTTCGACAAAAGTTTCCCGCAATCAAATGCCTGAAATAACGCATATTTTTCATTATCATTCCAAAACCCGCAAATAATACCTTTAATGTTATTTTCGTCTTCATTCATTTTAACAATTTCGTACTCAAGCGGATTTTGCAGAGCTTTTAATATATTTTCGTCAATTTTAAAATTTTTAATAGCAAATATTTTATCGCATTCATCAATACTGTAACGACCATCAAAATTAATTTCGTCAGTTTGGTCAGTATAAAAAACATTTTTAAGACAAACAAAGTATTCAGTTACTTTCTTTTGAACCGCGAGGCTGACATTAATTCTCTTAATAGAACCATCTTTTAGTTGGACAAATAAATTTAATTTTGCACCCATTAATCTCCTGTCTCCAATAACATATAGTCTGAAATTTGAACAACGGTTTTTATTTGTTTCGAATTAACTAGATTTTTTCGAGTTATTAAAATATATGTTATATCTCCTTCTATTGTGACTTCATAAAAATGATATCCGAATAGACCAAGCAAAGGGTTGAAATGATAGCTATTTGTAGTCCACACGCTAATAAAAAGCAGTGCTATAATAAAAATTAAAAGTTTGCTATTTATTTGAAAGGAATATTTATTAATTAACGGCAATAAATAAACAATAATAAAAGCAATTATTTCTTTGTCTGACGTGGATAAAGATTTAATCTTTATGGGCAATTTCTCAAGATATTCTTCTGACGATTTTAGGATTAAAAAACAGAACAAAATTAAAACCGCGGTTATTATTAAATACCATAACCCGTCAATAAAATACCAATTTTTACTGAACTTGGAAAACCATAAAGTTAATAAAACAGGGGCAAAAGAGGTCGAGACCAAAAATAATTTTGTCACTTTATTTAACATTTTTTTATCTTTTTCCAATTGTAAATTAGATATTATAATTATAATATTTTAAAAAATTAAAGCAACGAATAAAGCACGATTCCCATATAGTCTTCCATATATTTTCCTATAATTCGATAAGTATACCACTAATGCCCGGATTGCGTTTTAAAACTTTAGAATGAGAATACTTATCAATAAGCAATTATCTTATTTGTTTTTAAATAAACTTTTTAGTAGCTTCAGTTTTTAGAAACTCTCTGTAATCTGAATTGAATTTGATTAAATTATTGTATCAAATTAAATTATAAAAAAGAAAGTTATTAATTATATTTTAAACTTCGGTTTCTGTTCCATTTGACAAAATATGTGAAGAAGGTTTACAATAAACTTAATCCAAACACTGAAAGATACGGTCGTCTCGCCTGGATGCAAAAAGGCAAGATGAACAGGAGGTGAGCCCGATGGGAGCTTGCCTTGTTTAGCCACATTCCTTTCTAATGATTTCCCCAATTAATGATATAAGATTCAGTTATTCTCTTACTTTCACCCACCACCGCGTATGGCGCGGTTGGAAAATGGTGGTTGAAAATAAAAACCTTTTTCCGGTAGAACCCTTAAAATAACAAAAACAAGGGATTAATTATGTATTACGATATTAAGGAAGCTAAACATATGGGTAGATATAAATTGGAGATAACATTCGCAGACGGAAAACGGGGCATTGTGGATTTGGAAGATTATATAAAAAAAGCGGTATTTAAGAGGTTTTCCGATTTTAATTATTTTTTAAAATTTTATATATAGATGAGGAACTCTTTGTTTTATCTTGGACTGACGGATTGGACATTGCACCGGAATCAGTTTATGATAAGATATCGCGGAGCATGCAGGGTCTTACATATAAACGTGTATAAACGAGCTTAGGATGCGTCGGCAACTACTTTTCTTTCGTTTTATCAAAAAATCTTGAGAATTTGATTTTTGCCTTTCAATACCCAACTGGTTTTTGCTTCTTTTTGACATCAAAAAGAAGTGGGGTTCGGGGCAAAGCCCCGATATATTGCCTTTAAAATTCTTTTTCTTTTCCGTTTTGCTTTTCTCCTTAATCTTCTTTTTTTTCTTTTGAACAAGTCGTTTTGCATATATTCAAATTCTTCCCAATCGTTAATTTTCTTTAGTTTAAATTCTATCTTTTCCCTGCATATCTTTGAGATTTCTTTGATGTTTTCCGGCTGCGGCATTATATCGACTTCAACAAGCGAAATATGTCCCGGATTGCGTTTTAAAACTTTAGCGTGGAAAAATTTGTTAATAAGCAATTCTTTAATCTGATTTTCTATAAATTTTTTGGTAGCTTCGGCTTTTGGAATCTCTCTGCCGCTAACTCTCACACCGAACGGGTCAATATTATTTGATAAATTTTTCAATTAATTCACCCCAGATACCTATTTGTTATCTCAATCCTTTCGTGTCCTAGGTCTCGCGATATATACTGCC
>DAHVNW010000032.1 GCA_027319095.1 bacterium
CGTTATTTTAAAAAATTTTGCCTCTTCTATGCATTTTTTAATCAGCTCCGTTCCTATAAGCCTTCGGGTATAAGGCTTTTCCACGGCTAACGACCTTATTTCCGCAAGATTTTCCCATACTACCTGAAGCGCGCAAGCCCCGATAATTTCATTGGGCCGTTCCCCGTTTTCGCTTTCCAATTCCGCTATATAAAAATCCCGCAAATGTTCATATATATCGCTCATAGAGCGTGGGAGCATCTCCCCAGCCTTGGAATATTCCGAAAAAAGAGCGTAAAGAGCTCTTACGTCGCACATAAGAGCTTTTCTTAAAACTACTTTTACGGTTTTAGAACTATTTCCGGTTTTATCTTCGGAAACCGCTCCCGCTTTTATTTCTATTTCGGCCGGATAAAAAATAGCTCCTCCGTCTTTTTCATATCTCTGTCTGCCGGTCTTATACAACGAAACCCCTCCCTTTTAGGATTTCTTTAGCATGCAGTACAGCCGCCTCGCCTTTAGAATCTCCCGATAACATTCTGGCGGTTTCGCTTATTCTTTCGTCCATGGAAAGCTCTTTAATTCTGGTATACGTTTTTTCGGCTGCAACTTCTTTGTAGACAAAAAAATGCTTATCGGCAAACGACGATACCTGCGCAAGATGGGTTATAAGTATTACCTGATTTACCGACGATATCGCCTTTAAAGCCTCTCCTACGAAATTGGCTACGTCTCCGCCTATTCCTGCGTCTATTTCGTCGAATATGAACGATGCCGTATCCTTTTTTTTATTTAAAATTTTTAACAGGCACAAACTGACGCGGGAAAGCTCTCCTCCCGAAGCCGCTTTAGAAAGGGGTCTGGGGTCTTCCCCCGGGTTTGCGGAGAACATAAAAATACATCCGTCCAATCCCGTTTCCGAAAAACCTCTATCAAATTCCTTAACGGCAAGTTCGATTTTAAACACCGGTTTTATGCCGAGAAATAAAAGCTCTTTTTCTATTTCTTTTTCTAATGCCGCCGCGGCGCGCTTCCTTTTGCCGCGCAATTCTTCCGAGATTCTTATAAACTTTTCTTTTAAATCTTTATATTCGGCGTCTATTTCCGAAGCTCTCCGTTCAAGTTCCGATATATCGTTTAAACCGTTATTTGCTTCATCGTAAATTTTCAAAAGCTCTTCGAGGCTGGAAACCCCGTATTTGTTGCATACTCCTATAACCGCGTCTATTTTAAACCTCAATTCGTTTAACCTGTCTTCGTCAAAATCGAAAGTGGAATGTCTTTCTAAAGATAAAAGAATATCGTCTAAAATAATTTTAACCGTTTCGGCATTTTTCAACTCTTCCTTTTTTTTAAAACCGCCGTCTAACTCGGATAGCTTGGAAAAATTAGATATTAAAGGATTTAAGTTTTTTAAAATTCCGTACTCCTCGCCGTCTATTAAATCTATGGAAGATAAAACTAATTCTTTTATGCTGTTCATATTTTCTAAGCGTTTTAGCTCTCCTTTCATAATTTCGTCGTCGTTGCCGGATTTTATTCCGAGCTTTTCCACGTCGCTTACTATGTAGGAGTTAACCGTTTTTATGCGTGAAAAATCTTCTATCTTTTTAGCTACGACTTGTTTTTCGTCCTCAGTCTTTTTTATCTCTGAGTATAGTTTTCCCGCAGCGTCCAATAAATCTTTATTTTCAGCGAAATCGTCCAAAAAAGCAAGCTGGCTGTCCGGGTCTATAAGGAAGCGCCTGTCGTTCTGGCCGAATATTTTTACTAAATTCTCGCTTATGCGCTCTAACGCGCTTTTACCGACCTGCTCGTTATTTATAAAATACCTGCTCTTCCCGGAATCGCTAATCGTCCTTTTTAAAATAATTTCCTCGTCGCCGCTTAAATCGTTTTCGAATATATTTTGGATGCCGCTTTGTTCAAAAATATCGGCTCCTGTATCGAATACGGCGGCGGCGAAACCTTCTTTCTCGCCTGTTCTAATAACATCCTGTCCCTTTGCCTTTCCGAATAAAAAATTTAAAGACTCTATTATTAAGCTTTTCCCGGCGCCGGTTTCCCCGCTTAAAACATTTAATTTTTCGCAAAAGTCTATTTCTAAATAATCTACGACGGCAAAGTTTTTTATTTTTATCGTTTTCAGCAATTTTACATCTACCAGCTTAATTTTGTTCTTAATATATTCCAGTAATCGTAACTTGAAGACGTCGAGAGGTAAACTTTGGAAGGGTGTTTTTTTATAACTATTTCATCCCCGTCGCAAAGTTTAAGTCCGTCCCTTCCGTCAGCCGAAATAAAAATATTCCTTCCCTGGGGCAGAATTTTTATTTTAAGTTCCGAGGGGCTTATAATGAGCGGTCTGTTAGAAAGCGTATGGGGACATATGGGCGTCAGAATGAAAGCATTCATATGCGGCTGAACTATAGGTCCGCCGGCGGATAAGGAATAAGCGGTAGAACCGGTAGGCGTAGCTATTATTAATCCGTCCGCCCTGAAATCGTTTAACCAGACGCCGTCTAAGGAAACCGTCAGGTTTATAACCCTTGCATGAATGTTTTTTTCCCTTGCTACGGCAGCCTCGTTTAACGAAATTAATTTTTCTACCGTTTTGCCTTTCCTGATAATTTCTATATTTAACGCCATTCTTGGAATAAATTCCAACGAACCTTCAAAAAACCTTTCGACCGCATCTTCTTTTTGACGTTCCGGAATTTCGACCAAAAAACCAAGCGTTCCAAAATCTATGCCTATTATCGGAACTTCGAGCGGAAAAATTTTTCCAAGAGTAATCAAAAGAGTTCCGTCGCCGCCGCAGACTACTACCAACCCGATGCCTTCGGTATCGGCGGCGGTTATGCCCATACTCGGCCTGACTATACCTTTTATTCCGTGCATATTAAATAATCCGCAAACCTGATTTGCGGATTCCAATGCCGCAGGAACGTCTTTTTTGTAGGAAACAAGAACCTTTTTTACGGTCTTATTAAATTCCGATGAAAACATTAAAATCACCTGCGGAGCTAACGCACGGACTTTGTTTCGTTTAACAACCCGCCCTCTTTTATTATTTTAATCTGCCTGTCCGTCAAATTATGTTTAAATTTGTATTCCGCGTTTCCTTTAGTTTTATTTATAAATGTAATGCGTTTGCATTCTGACAGCTCTTTTAAAATATAAGGAGCGTATAGTTCGTCTCCCTGCTCTATTTTATCATAATCCGCCATATTTTCGAAAATAAGAGGCAGTATGCCGAAATTAACGAGATTGGCAAAATGGATTCTTGCGAAAGATTTTGCTATAACGGCTTTTACGCCTAAATACATAGGAGCAAGCGCCGCATGTTCCCTGCTGGAACCCTGCCCGTAGTTTTCGCCGCCCAGTACTAATCCTCCTCCTTCTTTCAGCGCTCTTTCGGAAAAAAGAGGGTCTATGGATTCGAAAACATACTTAGATATTGCCGGTATATTGGAACGTAACGGGAGTATCCTGGAACCGGCGGGCATTATATGGTCGGTAGTTATATTGTCGCCGACTTTAAGGAGGACTTTTCCGACGACGGCTTCAGGCAATTTTTCTTTTATAGGAAGCGGTTTAATATTAGGTCCTCTATAAACCTCTATTTCTTCCGGATTAGTCGAGGGCGGAAGCACCATGGAATCGTCTACGTCGAATTTTTCGGGCATTTTAATTTCGGGAGATTTGCCGAGCGTTCCCGGGTCGGTTATATAGCCGGTAAGGGCCGACGCCGCCGCCGTTTGAACGGAAACAAGGTATATTTTGGCATCCTTCGTTCCGCTCCTTCCTTCGAAATTGCGGTTGAACGTCCTTAGAGACACCGCTCCGGACCTTGGAGCCTGCCCCATTCCTATGCAAGGTCCGCAGGTGGATTCCAAAATTCTGGCGCCGGATGCTATCAAATCGGCCAGCGCGCCGTTTTTTGCAATCATTTCGAAAACCTGCCGCGAACCCGGCGATATTACGAGGCTTACATCCGGATGAACTTTTTTGCCCTTCATTATGGCAGCCACTGTCATTAAATCGGCATAAGAAGAATTAGTGCAGCTTCCTATGGCAACCTGGTCGACTTTTACTCCTTTTAATTCGCTTACCTTGACGACCTGGTCCGGCATATGCGGTTTTGCGGCAAGCGTTTCCAATGAGCTTAAATCTATATCTATTATCTCGTCGTAAGACGCGTCGGCATCGGCTTCCAATGGCGTATAATCGCTTATTCTTCCTTCGGCTTTTAAAAACTCCATGGTCTTTTCGTCGCTTGGAAAAACCGAAGTGGTAGCGCCAAGTTCGGCGCCCATATTCGTAATAACTCCCCTTTCAGGCACCGAAAGGGTTTTTACGCCTTCGCCGCCGTATTCGAAAATCTTTCCTACTCCTCCTTTTACCGTAAGCCTTCTTAAAAGTTCGAGGATAACGTCTTTTGCGGAAACCCAATCGGATAGTTTTCCGGTCAATCTTACCAAAACTATCTTCGGAACGTTCATATAAAACGCTCCTCCGCCCATTGCCACGGCAACGTCCAGTCCCCCGGCTCCTATGGCAATCATTCCTACGCCGCCTGCCGTGGGCGTATGGCTGTCGGAACCCAAAAGAGTTTTTCCCGGAACCCCGAACCTTTCGATATTTACCTGATGGCAAATGCCGTTTCCGCCCTTGGAGTAATATATTCCGTATTTAGAGGCAACGGTCTGTAAAAACCTGTGGTCGTCGGCATTTTCAAAACCGGTCTGGAGAGTGTTATGGTCTATATAACTCACGGATAATTCGGTTTTAACCTTTGGTACGCCTATAGCTTCGAATTGAAGATAAGCCATTGTTCCCGTCGCGTCCTGCGTGAGCGTCCTGTCGATTTTTATTGCTATTTCTTCTCCGGTCTTTAAATTTCCGGCAACCAGATGGCCCGATAAAATCCTGTAAGTCAAACTCATTCCCATAGATTGAAAATCCCCGTTTTTATTTTTATTTAATCTTTATTTTTTTTATATTTTATAAATATATGCATCAATATCGAATTTTTTATGATAATATAATTTTATAAAAATGTAAACCCGTTTTATGACCCTTTAGTAGCGCCTTTTATAGAGCTCCTTTCGCCGATAAAACGGCAGGAACGGTCTTAAGAATAATTATAAAATCCAATTTTAGCGACCACCCGTCGATATATTTAAGGTCAAGTTCTACCCTGTCGTCGAAACTAAGGGAGCTTCTTCCGCTTACCTGCCATAAACAGGTAATTCCCGGCTTCATCGAAATACGGCGCCTCTGTTTTACCGAATATTTCTTAACTTCGTCGGGCATGGGAGGGCGCGGACCCACAATGCTCATATCGCCTCTTAAAACGTTATAAAACTGCGGAATTTCGTCCAAGCTGGTCTTCCTCAAAAATCTTCCTATTTTCGTTATTCTCGGATCGTTTTTTAGCTTTATTTCGATGCCGTCTTTACTGTAGTCTTTTATCAACTCCTCCCTCAATCCGTCGCTTCCCGCAAACATCGTCCTGAATTTATAAAAAGTAAAAAGCCTCCCGTTTTTGCCGACTCTTTTGCTTTTATACAATACGGTCCCGCTTGAATCTATTTTTATTAAAATAAAAATGATCGCGACCGGTATAAAAAAAACTGCTACGGCAAATAAAGAGACTGCTATGTCTATAAATCTTTTCGCTAAAAGCCTGATGTCGTCTTCCGGAGCGGTATAAAACGATATTATCGAACGCCCTCCCAACTCTTCCAAAGAAGCTTTAGAATGTTTAAAGGGTATAAAATCGGCGGGAATCTTGACGGTAACCCCTTTTTCTTCGAGAAGCAAAATTGCATCTTTAATATCGGCTATTTCCCCGCCTTTAATATCGAATATTACTTCGTCGACCGGATTATCCAATACGAAATCTATTAGCCCGTTTAAATTTTTTTTATCGAACTCCCCGACTAATTTTATACCGAGATATCTGCTGGATTCTATTATGTTTTTTATTCCTGCGTCATTTAATTCTTTGCCGTTTTTTACTGATTTGCCGAATATATCTGGTCTAGTTTCTGGAACGCCACCTTTGACTATTACGATATTCCGGATGGAATATCCTCTTCTTTTCAGCTTTGCTGAAAGCTTTCTTGCGATATAATCGGCTAAAATAAGCGACAAATAAGAATATACGGAAAAATATCCTATAAAAAGCCTCGAAACGTAAGAAACCTTAAACATGAAAAGAACCGCATAAATTAAAAATACGCCTATTACCGTTATCTCGAAAAGTTTAACGGCATCGTATTTCAACCCTTCCGCGCTAATATTTAAATACATTCGAAATAAAAAAAGCAGGGAATAAAAAATAACGGCTATAATAATCAACAGCCAGAGGTAGTTTGAAATGGCATACAGCCTGTAGCCTATAATTAAAGGGCTGACAAGATTATACGTAAAAAAAGCCAAAAAAAAGCTGCCGCATACAAAAATTACCGATAAAATGTAAAAATACTGCGCAAGTATTTTACTTCTTTGAGATAACATATTCTTCGGATTCGCCGGACATATTATTTACGGCTGAGAAAAGCGCCAGAAAGAAGAGCCACAAGTTAGTCAGCTGGTCGTTCGACATATTCGACACCCCTGCAAAAGAGCCGTAAAAAATTATGCTTGCTCCTATGGCAAGCGAGGAAATTCTTCTTTTAAATTTATCGCCTGAATTTTTAAAAAGCTTAACCGGTTCTTTAATTGCAAGAAAAAAAAGCCACATAAGAGCTATGAAGCTTATTATTCCTGTTTCGGCAAGCGTCTGCATATACCCGTTTTCGGGCCAGTTATCGTATAAATCGTATATCTTTTTGCCGGTATTAGGATTATAGTACCACGGAAACCTTACCCCTTTATGTTCGTCGAAGTACTTAGAAAAGGCTCCCGCTCCGACCCCGGTCAGAGGGTATCTCTCGAAAACCGCCCATGCGGATTTTATTAAAGCTATATGGCTTTCTATATCCCCGTGGTTTTTGAGCCGGAGATTGTAAATTTTTGGATTAAACATAGAAAAAATCCTGCTTTTAAAAGTTTTGGAAACGGAAAAAATCCCGATATTTAAAACAAAAAGCAATATCAGGGCCGCAAAAAAAAGCTTTTTCGATTTTAAATACATTAAAACGAAAACTGCTGGTATAATCCCTATCCATGCAGACCTTGCCTTTGCGAATACTATGTCGAAAAACCCCAAAAGAATTATAGCCGCAAAAAAAATACCGGAAGCGGCGCGCAGAATTTTTCCTGACGCATAGCGATTTTTTTCGCCTGAATTTTTAAAATCAAGCAGATAGTAGGCTATAATAACTGTTAAACCGAACGAAACCTGAACGGGAAAGCCGACCCAATTGCCTATAAGTCCGGTAATCCTGCCGGAAGAATGCAGGGCATTTATAGCTAATCCTTGAAAAAAGCCGTAGATTATGGCTATACATATAGAGAAAGTAAAGGTATAAATCATAAATTTTATTCTTTTTTCTGAATTTACAAGGGCCGACGCCGTAAAAAAGAACAATATAAAATAAAGCGCTTCCCCTCCTTCGTTTAAACTGTCTTTCAGGCTGTAAGTCCATAAAAAAGAAGCCGCGACAATTCCTGCGTATATTAAAAGCGGAACATTAAATACCGTTTTTGGGATAGACATATCTCTTCTTGCGATTTTGAACGCAATATAAAAAATTATCGCGGCTGCCATTCCAAAAACGGCAAAACCGTCTTTAACCGGTATGAATAGCGCAAATAAAAATATTCCGGACAAGGCGGCATTTTCAAAAAAACCGCTCAGCCCTGGCCTTTTAACGGCAAGCGAAAATAAAACCAAAATTGAAATAGTTATGGAAAATATTTTTATTAAAACTAAAAGCGGCATTTTAAAATAATTATTAACTATTTATTGAACTATTTATCGATAATATCGTAATAAAGATTTTCGTAAATCTTGGCCGAATCGTCCCATCCGAAATGTTTATTGGCCGAATTAATAACGATTCCGCTCCATTTGTCTTTATTAAATGCATATATATTATATAATTCGTTAAGGGCCCACGCAATTCCGTTAGCGTCCTTATGCTTAATCAGGATACCCGACGGTTTTTTTTCGGCTTCGTTGGCGATATCGGAAACGGTATCGTGAAGGCCTCCCGTATCGCCTGCCGCGATTGCGCAGCCGTATCTCATGGCTATCATCTGCGATAACCCGCACGGCTCGAATTTAGAAGGCATTACAAAAATATCCGAAGCCGCGTATATTTTATGCGACAATGCTTCATCGTATTTTCCGGTTAGGGTAAAAACTTTATCTTTATAAATTTTCGCAAGATAAGCAGCCTTTTCTTCTATATAATCTTTGCCGCTTCCGAGGATAACTGCCTGAAAAGGGAAATCGTTCCAATTAAAAAGGGCGTTTAAAAACTCGTTAATGCCTTTTTCTTCCGTAAGCCTGCTTACTATGCCGATAAGAGGCAGAGACCTGCCGTTTTTAGCTGCTTTCGCCTCTAATCCTATTTTGGAAAAAAGCAATTTTTTGTTCTTCAGTTTAAAATTTTCCCATTCGCCGTAATCTTCGAGCGTATATTTATCTTTTTTTAAATTCAGGTTGCAGCCTATAAAGCTATCTGTTGCAGGATTCCAATAATCAAGGTCTATTCCGTTAAGTATGCCTTTAAGAATACCCTTTTCTTTAAGGTTTCTAAGCTCGCCGTCAAGCCCGAATCCGTATTCTGGAGTAGTAATTTCTCCGGCGTAAGTAGGACTGACCGTCGTAACCGCGTCCGATAATTTTATGCCGCCCTTTAAGGCGTTAAACGTTCCGAAATGCTCATAGCTTTCGGAAGAATTATATTTAAAATCCAGCCCTATATCGTAAAAATCGTCCATGCCATAAACGCCTTGATATCCAAGGTTATGAATGGTAAAAACTAAAGCAGGCCTTAATCCGTTTGCGTGGACGCGCTTATTTATTTTGGCGTTAAGTATGCCTTCCGCCCCGCCTTCCATTCGTATTTTTTTATCGCCGAAAGTTTGCCGGACGACGGCCGGCAATATGCCGCCAGACCAGTCATGAGTATGCGCTATAAGCGGAACCCCGAGTACTCTCATAGCATAAACTGCGCCGTGGGCAAACAAGGCATACCGCCACAAATTGTCCTTATAGGCGCAAACCCCGCCGTGAGAACCGTAAACTTCGTCTCTGTCAAAAAAATGATTTTGTTCTATTAATACAATTGGAATTTCGCCCGCCGCTGTTCCCGTTTTAATTCCGAACTCGAAAGGAATTTCGCCGAAGTTTACTTTTCCTGCGGGATAAGTTTCTTTTATTTCGATAAGATTTTTTGAAATTATTTTTTTATAATATGGAATAACAACCTTTACGTTCATTCCGGCTTTTAAAAGCACTTTGGGCAGGCTTCCCATAACGTCGCCCAAACCGCCGGCTTTCACCAGCGGAGACATTTCCGCCCCAACAAACCATACCTCGTTATTAAATTCGTTCATCTTCCCGCCTTTTAAGGCATATTTACCCTAATTTAATTTCGTTGGGTTTAAATTAACGTTTTACCTTTTCTACGTCTATACTAATTATACTACGAAAATCCGATTCCGGCGGTAAATTAAAACCATATTTAAGCTCTACGCCTTGAAAAATCCTTTCGTAACCGTTTTCCGAAAGCGATATCGTAGTTATCGGCTCCAAACCTATATCGTATTTTTTAATAAATTTTGACGACGCAAGTTCTTTTAAATTAATTTTGCCGCCCCAGAAGGAATCAACCAAAGATACCGAATTTTTCACGCCGGTTTTCATTTCTTTTTTAAAGCTGCCGTTCAATCCTTTTATATCTCCTGCAATATCCGCCGAAGTTGCCGGTCCATCTCCGCCCGGAAAAGCAAACCTGAAAATAACGTCCATAGTTCCTTTTGTTTTAGGCTTAGAATTTATAAAAAATTTAATATTTTTCTCTATTTTTATATTAACGGAAATATCGCATGCGGATGCATTTAAACCGCCGCCGCAATTGGAATTTACGTCTAAAAATCCGCCCGCTTTAAGTTTTATTACGTTCTTACGGGCATCTTCTTTTATTACAGGTTCGCCCGTATAACGAACCTGGCTGCCGTTAAACAAAATTTCGAAAGGAGGAAGAAGGCCGCGATATACGA
The DNA here is from genome assembly GCA_027319095.1 of bacterium. Classification (GTDB taxonomy): domain Bacteria; phylum SZUA-79; class SZUA-79; order Acidulodesulfobacterales; family Acidulodesulfobacteraceae; genus Acidulodesulfobacterium_A. The sequence goes on from DAHVNW010000032.1 coordinate 10,168, forward strand.
TTAAATCCTTTTCCGAAAGGTCGGGCGGATATTTTGCTTCCTTATGAATCGTATCGGGGGGATTGCCTGCACCGCATTCTTTGCCGTTTCCGCCAGAGTCATTTTTAGAATAGCGGTTTTCTTTAAGCTTTAAAATATCGAACTCGTTATGAAGGCAAAAAACATCTCCGAGGGAATTAATTAGTCCTTTTTCGACGCAATCCAATGACAGGAAAACCCCAAAACCTGGTTTATATATGACGCACCAGTAATGATTGGAAAGTAAAATTTCCTTTTCTCCGTCGGCATCGAAATCGTAATATTCTATTTCCAATTGTTTTCCCGCAGATTCTTTATATAGAATATATGAAGACAAAAGGGCATTATGCACGCCTCTTCTTAAATGCGGAAGATAAATGCCCCCGAAAACGCCGTGCCAATATGCGTCGTTAGCCTGAGACTTTAGAAGTTCGCCAAGAGCGTTTTCTAAAAGATGCGCGTCACGAGATTCATTATTATATCTGTTGCGGCTGATTTCCATTTTAGCGGAATGATTTATTTTTCCGCTTAAATTAAGCATTCTTTTATGCTGAAGATTGGCTTCCGGGTAGCGTATCAAAAAATTATGCCATATTCCTCCGCTTAAAGGAGCCGAAGGACATTTTTCCTTGGCTGTTTCATAATCGAGTCTTTTCTCTGCCTGAAGAGTCCACTCTCCCATTTCCCTGTAGCTTGACATTGGAAGATAAGCCTGAACTCTTGACGGAGAAGTATTTAAACCTTCTTTTAAAATTTCCGACGGAAGTTTAAAACTAATACCGGAATATTCGCCGCTTGAACCTGCCTCGCATATAAAATTCTCGAGCCAGCCCTTTTTTCCGTTTTTTCCATAAACCCAGTCGTATGTACCCGGCCATCCGCCCATTTTTTCGCCGTCGTCGAACATAACCGAAAGACTGGATAATCTGCCGTTTAGACGCAATACTTCGTTTAAGGATTCGCGCGGTTCGGCAAAAGGAATTTTATATCTCAGCCTTTCGTGTATAGGAAAAATATCGAAATATTCTCCTTCGTATTCCGTCCTGAAAATATTGTCTATAGCGTCTTCGGATATTCCGGCTTGAAAAAACTGGAAGTCGTCTAAAAACGCAAAATTTAAACCGGCTTCCTTTAAATCCTTAACGATATCCGGCTGCCATATCCTTTCGGTTATCCATGTTCCGGACGGCTCTTTTCCGAAGAGCTTTTTTAATGCGGCTATTAACATTTCCAACTGCCTTAATCTGTCTTCCCGAGGAATAGAAGCAAGTACCGGCTCGTAATAACCGCCGCCTATAAGCTCCAAATTACCCTTTTCTACGCCTTCTGCAACCGTCTTTATTAATTCCGGATCGTTTTTTTTCCACCATTCTAGCAGCACTCCGGAAACATGAAGGCTGAACTTTATATTAAAAGCGGTAAGCGTCCGTATAAGTGGACTGTATGATTTTTTATGGACTTCTTCGAATATAAAATCAAAATTTCCTACGGGCTGGTGACAATGAAACCCCAGAATAAATTTAGTCATAATTTATTATTGTTCCCTGCCTCTTTTCATTATTCCGCCATGCTCGGCTATAAGATTTTTAGTCGAAGACAGCGACTCGAACAGCTCTTCGGGAACCGGCTTGCCGGCTTTTAAATAAATATTCCTTAAAAGTTCCCTGAAAATTTTTTCCATGGAAGACTGGGAAAAAAGAGGGCTGTCCGGCCCAAGCCACCAAAACCAATCGGAGCCTTCCGCCGCCATCAGGTTTTTTACCGCTATTTTTGTGTCTTCTTCATTCATTTTCCCGCTTTTAATAGAATCTGACAGGGCTTTTCCGGCGTCGTTAAGCATCGCCCATGCTTTATTTTTCTGCTCTTCCCCTATCCACATCCTTAAATTTCCGTTTACCCACGAACCCGGAACAACGTTATCTAATTTAATGCATTTATGTTCATCCGGCGGACCGTATAATCCAACCGCTTCGCTTAACAGCATCGGATTAATTTTCACGGACGAAGATAAAAAAGAATACAAGTCGTTTAAAAAATAAAAACCGTTTTCGTAATAATACTCCCAGGGATTTTCTCCGTCTAATATAATCGTAACCGACGAATCTTTATCGAAATCGTCTATAGAATTAAGTTTGCTAACCAGGTCATTAGCCGCATCGTCCCCGCGCCATTTTGCGTAAGTAAAGCCGATTAAATCCGACAGTCCGGAATCCCTGAAAATAATTTTAAGCCCCGTATCCTTCCATTTAAAAACCTCATATAGAGGTATGATACTTTTTCCTTGGGAAAATACAGGCTTATGGGCATCTATGCCTAGCGAAGAAGACAAAACTTCTTCGCCGCTTGCGCAAATATCTATTCCGTATTCCCGTAACATATCGAGATACTGTGAAGAAACCGCCCCTTCGGAAGGCCATAAAGCTTTTATTTTCGTTTTGCCCTGCCGGCAATATCCTTTCAAAGAATCCATATGTCTTTTTGCGCTTTCCATACCGCCGCCGTATTTTTCAAAATTAACCGGCTCGTAAGATATTCCCGTCATCTGCGCCGAAATCTCTCCGCAATTAATATCCAAAAGAAGCGGCATTATCGGGTGGTAATGGGGCGAAAGCGTTACTTCGTATTCGCCTTTCTTTCTGCTATTTAATTCTTCTAATCTGCTTTTTTTAATCATTTCGGGATAAAAGGGAAATGAAGCTGGAGCAGGCTCTCCTTTAACGGCGGGGAATCCGTACAGGGAAAGGCCGTATTTCATCCATTTCAATATCCTTTTAAGAAGGAGCCTCCGGTCGCTTTCCGTAAAATTAGACCCTTTTGCAATCAAAAGTTCAATAACGGGGTCGTATCTTTTCATGCACTCGCCGCACCACGATAAATGAAACCATACGCATAAGTCGAAATAAAAAGCTTCGTTTAAATACTTGCGGCTTGCCTCGAAAGAAGCAAAATCGTAAATCATTTTATATTCTTCGAACCTGCAAACCATCTGCTCGTAGTTGGCCCATCTGTAGTGGTCTTCCATCCACGCCCTTATATCCGGTATGTTTGAATTTCCTTTCCAGTCGTCCAATTTTTTAAGCAGTAAGGGACGCAAAAAAGTATCCGGTAAAATATTTACGGCTTTATCGGTATTTTCCTCTAAAAGAGCTTTTTCTATGAAATAATTATAATCCTGCCACTGGTCGATTAATACGGGGGTGATATTTATGTTGGCCTTCATGCCGGAATTCGACATAACGTACAACGGCATGTCTATATAATCTTTTATGGAATGAAGATAGACCCATGGGAGCATAAACTCGCCGTCGGTACCCCTGTAATCCGGCTGATGCATATGCCACCATAATATCAAATTCATCTAATAAGCATTCCTTTCTAAATTTTGCGATAAGATAACAATCGTTTAAGAGGGGGTAAAATTTTAATACATATTTAATTTTTTAACATATGTTTTTACCGTATAAATCTACCGCGTTTAAACGCGGAAATAGATTATCCTTGCCGGATATATCTTCAAACCAGTTTTTATCGAAAGGTTCTTCTCCTACAGCCATTAAAATACATCTCTTCGCCCTTACCATGTGAGCCTTAATCCTTCTTTCCGCATAACTTACCGCCTGTCCGGTAGTGAGCATAAAAGGCCAGTCGCTGGATTGGGCCAATATTAGCTCCCTTGCGGCCTGGTTTAAAACATGCGGATATTTTACACGATTAGCTCCGTTTTTGCAAATATCTATTAAAGAGACCGATAAATCCGATAAAAAGGGTTGGATTATATCGTTTTTTCCGTTAAGCCAGACTTCCGAATAACCGCCGCCGCCCCATGAAGACGTAGCCGGCTGCGCTATGAATAATCCTTTTTTTGCATTATTTTTATTTATTTCTTCGATAAAATCCGCGGAAAACAAAAAATCGTTTCCTCCGTATTTTTTTACCGATTCGTTAAGCTTATTTAATGTTTTTCCGGCAATATCGATTGATTTTGCGGATTTGACCAAATTATTTTCATTCATTCGTCTAAACGCCGCTTCGAACCACCATGGCCCTTCGAACCACCAGTGTCCGAAAAGTTCGGCATCGTACATGGAAACTATTACCGGCTCGTCCATGAATTGTTTTAAATATTGCGACTGGAGTTCCCTGTGGTAAACGAACTGCGCCCCGTGTTCGTAAGCCTGCCTTTTAGCGGCGGAAGGCCTGTAGGCTTCTTTATAATTACCGCGTCCGGTAATCGCGTAATACTTAAGCCCCGTAAAAGTCTTAAGGCTTCCGTGTCTCAAAGGCGTAAGATGGGGCAGGTCTAAATCGAATCCGATGTCCCTGTAAAATTCCCTGTAAACGGGAGTGCCGGGATAACCCTCCTTCGAAGACCATACCTGCCTGGAGCTTTCGGGGTCCCTGCCGAATATAACAACTTTAAAAGGAGTCACTATCGGAGAAAAACAGCCGTTAACGGGATTAGGACTTGCGTAATCTATGCCGTGCCTGTCCAAAAAAGTGTAATAAATTCCGTAATTATTAAGAATTGCGTCGAACCCTTCAGTATATCCGCATTCGGGAAGCCAAATACCAGACGGCTCAATACCCAGAATGTCCCGGTGGGTTTGTATTCCGACTTCTATCTGCGCCGTTATTGCTTCCGGCTCTCCGACCATCGACGTTAAAAACGCATGGGTAGCCGCCGAAGTTATTATATCGAGCCGTCCTGTCCTGTAATGTTTTAAAAACCTTTCGATTAGATAACTCCCGCCGCCGTTTTTGATTTTTTCGTACCAGTTCTTATATCTCTGCCTATAAAATAAGGTGACCGGATGAAATTCCGGGTCCCCTTCGGTTCTAAAAGTCTCTTCGTCCAATACTTTAAGCCTTACCCTTATATATTTTTCGAGCCGCTCAGAAAGCAGTTCGTCGTTCATCATGCTAAGAAGCGTAGGAGTTAAAGACATCGTCAGGTTGAAATCTATATTATCGTTTTCGAGGTTATCCAATGATTCGAGGAGCGGGAGATATGTTTCCGTGACCGCTTCGAAATACCATTCTTCTTCGAGATATTTAGAATTTTCCGGGTGCCGGACGAAAGGAAGGTGAAAATGTAAAACAGGAAGCCACTTGCCTGTTTTATTATTTGCATTATTCATTTTATAATTTTATACACCCTTTATTTTTTATTTATTTTTTTAAATAAATTGAAAACATTTTTTATTAGAAAAAACTTAAAAAATGATCGTTTTAAGGAAGCTATTTCGGTCATTCCTAAAATCACTAATGATACTATTGGTGAGCATAGAGAAAATGTTTTAAAGGGTGCCCGAAAATA